>JAHJBZ010000077.1 GCA_018813295.1 Patescibacteria group bacterium
ACGAGAGAAACATGGCCTGAACTTCTTCAATATTTCAAAAAACTTTGTATCCATAGGGGCCTCCTTGATCTTAATTCTTTCCCTATGGATTCTTTTCGGTATATTTCAAAGATTAGTTGAGAACTTTTCACTGTCGAGTTCTCTATTACTTTCTTTATATCCTCTGTACTGCCTAGATCTGCAATAATTAGTTTGTTATTTGTTCTTGAATCTGATATATCCTTAAGTTCTCGTGATGACCTTCTTGAAACTGCAATAATATTGTAACTTTTTGAGTTTGCCCATTTAATAAATTCTATTGCTAATGGAGAAGTAGCTCCTGTTATCACAACGTTTCTTACAGCTTGTTTTGAACTGCTCACCTTGGCCCCTCTTGTACCGTATTAACCTCATAATTCAATGGTAGCGTGAACATTTTCAAATGCTCAGCGGTTCTTAGTTCAACGGGTTCAACGTAATCGGTTATCATGCTCACTTTCGTGATAATTCCAAATCCACTAAATTTTTGCCCTATTTCACTAAGTTTATTTTTTAGATATTCGTAGTTGTCAAATAAATGAGGTGACGAAATACCAAATGTGAGAGCAGAACCGTACGTACCCTGAGTTTGATTTCCTATAACTAAATAGATGAATCTATAATCCGTTGCAAATGGGTTTTTTGCTTTAATGAATACAGATGGATCTGACAATATTTCTAAACCATCTCGATCAGTTTTGTACTCCACCTGATTGCCATCTGATTCAAAAAGGGTAAGAATCGGATCTTCATATTCATTGAGTTTCTCCGGATCCAATTCAAAGTTGATTGGGAGACCCATTCTATTGATTAATCTTCGAGTAACCAAATTGTAGTAAGGACCACTGACAGAAACAATATCATTGTCAAATGAGCTTTGATTCCTCTCAAGATACTCTTCAGATGTTACAATTTCGAGTACCCGATCGGGATACAATTTGCTCAATATATGAATGATTTCAATTAACGCATTACTGTCTCCGTGTTGAACTGAATACGCATCAACATCAACATCTTCTTCACTATGAATAGCACCACCCACAACCCATATGGGTCTGTCATTTTTACCCATTTCCCATACATCAATTAAATCCTCCTTTTTCTTTTGCTCAAGGCTGAGCTGGGCGGAAAAGTTCTCAATAGTATTTAACGCATAGATTTCTTGCCAAATCTCACTTATCCCCTTTAGACTAGCTTTCCCGGCAAATGTAAATTTTTCACCAAACCCTCTATCTTTCAGATGTTCGTAAAACGAAGAAGATACCCCAATCATATTTGGCATTAGATAGTTACTAATCCGAAATACTCTATCAATTACTATCCCTTGCGGATCCCCATCATTAAAAAGATACACATCAGAGCCATAATCGAGGGCAAGTGTGAATTTTATTAAAAAAGCCGGTGAAGCATATCTAGAATCGCCTAAATTCAGCAATTCAATTCTTTTTGCTAATGTTTCTCCGAATTCTACAAATTTTACAGGATTAGTTTGATCGGCCTTTGAGAAAAGAAGTACTCCGTCACCCAAATGTTTAATATAAGGCTTGTTGAGTATTTCTTCTCCTACAATACGGATGATCTCCATAAAACTATATAGTCTCTCCACCCAAATGTCTGGAGACGGGAACAGAGCTTTAAAGCGAGTGGAATCAGTCAAATCAACGACTGCTACGGTACCTGTACATTTAGTTTGAGACAAGGTATCCCATTTTTTCCTTAAGGTTATCAATAATTCTTCAGTGTTTTGCATAGAAATTCACCTATCTTTTATATCTAATCTCCTGGATGTAACAACTTTTGTATTTGGGGGAACATCACATGTAATAATTGTCCCAGCTCCTATATATGAGTTCCTTCCTACCGTAACCCCGCCGATAATTATTGAATTATAACCAACAATAGCATTTTCTTCAATAATTGGCGAGGGAGGATCTTCTGCATCCTCATCGTTCCAAGCGTCAATCGCATGTGCCGGATATTTATGAATTAAATGTCCCATCATCGTAGTTTCATCATCAATTTTACTTCCATTGCAGCAGAAACCTGCAATTATACATCTCTTCCCGATAGCTACATCATCGTATATCCTTGCTCCATACACAATTTTTGTTCCATCTCCGATTACTGTCCTTAAACCGATTCTTGAATGTTCGTTAATTTCCACGTTTTTCCCGATCTTTGCTCCTTGAAAAATTATTGAAAAAGGATTTACTACCGTGCCTTGTCCAAGAAAAGTAACCTCATCACGGTCAATATCCGTATGTTCAAAAATAAAATCTTCATATTTACCTGAAAATCCAACGAGGCAGTGATGCCATATTTGAACTCTTTTCTCGATGGAGATTGATCCAAAAAACCTCGTATTTTCTCCAACGAAAATCCCTCTGGCTTCAAAATCTTTACAATACATCATTAGATATTTTCCCTGTTGTTATCCATTCAAAAGTCTCTTCTATGACAACACCTACCATTCCAATAAATGTGTGCTCACAATCATGCGCGATAAATTGGCTTTGCTCATTTGGTATTCCATATTTTTTCGAAATTTCAAATGGAACAGCAACATCTTTAGTTCCATGGATGGTCAGGACAGGTATTTTGATTTGACTAAGGAGCTGATAGGGTTTGATTTTCTTAAATTCCTGTACTAATTCACGGCCAATTCTGAAATCTGTCTCAGGTATAGTGATATAACCTTTGGTTCGTAATTTTTCATAACCTGTGGGATTAAAAAAAGTTTTCCCCCAAGGAGTAATCGCATTTAAGAAAGTTTTTTCAAGATCTAATACTGGATTCCACAAAACAAGTTTTTCAATTTTCTCTTCATTCTTTAAAATATATAATATTGATGCTACAGCACCAAAACTTGATGCAATAATAATATACTTAGATTCTACTCCTATAATCTCATCAAATTTTTTTATAGAAGTCTCTAAATCAATTAACTCTCCATTTATTGTAACATCTTCTGTTTTTCCCTCAGAGTCCCAATGGCCTCTAAAATCAAAACGTAGGGTATTATATCTTTTTTTATTAATTTTATTGAAAATAACGCTAAATTTAATAAAACTTCCATCTTCGTCCATGTCATTGTTTAATCCATGAACCATTATGATATTCCCCATTGGTTCTTTTTTAATCTTCTTACTTATACGAGCACAAATTTTGATACCGTCTGGCGTATTATAAAATATTTCCTCCTCAAATATATCTATATCTTCCATTCAAATCACCTCCAATTATAGATAGTTCTTAATTCCTAATTTTTGCCATGAAGGGGAATCCACACATAAGCCTTTTGCTCACGATTGCGTATAACGTCCTGCGTGTTTACGACGTTGCGACCGAAGGGAGCAATGTGGCTTTAGCCCTTGTGTAAACACGCTGTTAGATGCTGGTCCAAATGTTCAAAGTTTTCCATAGTAAATTATTATTTTTTAAATATCGTGAGTTCCAGCATATGCAAGTAGAAGAATAACGTCAAAAGGAGTAGCATTTTCAGCTTCAATAAGTTTCATCTGTTAATGTCGGTTTAAAATTCCCCAAAAGTGGCCGCCACTTTTGGGGAATTTTAAACCGACATTAACACTCCGAAAGAACCATTACATTTATAACAAAAATCTTAAGGATTGTCAACATAGAAAGAGGACACAGAAAGTAGGACGCAGATTTACAGATTTTGGTAACTGGTGATTGGTAACTGGCAACTGGTTAACCAATTACCAGGGATAATCTGCGAAGATCTGCGTCCCATAATTTCCTACAATTCAAAGAAAATATATTTTATTTGACACTACCCTGCTTCAGATGAATCCTGCCGCTTCCATGTCCAATCACGGATCTCCGGCATATCCTGGCCGTACCTGGCGATATACT
>JAHJBZ010000078.1 GCA_018813295.1 Patescibacteria group bacterium
CACATCAGCACCTTCTTCTTCCCTCTCCTCACCCCGCATTTTTTCACACCATCCATTTGACCTTCACAGTTCACGCTTGCAGGAAGGTGATAACCATAAAAATCACTGGTGGGCTACTGCCCATCCAGTGCATTTTTGTTGTTAGACTTTACTTTGCTGTCTTTTTTCTTTTCTTTTCTTTTAGTTTACCAAAATATTGTGAATTCAATATTCAAGGTCTGACCCCAGCTCTGCTCTTCTGCTTCCCCGAACTATTGTGAATTCCGTAATCAAGGTTTGACCTCAAGGTCTATGACCCCAAGGTCTATCCCTCTTTAATCAAATCTCATAGTTATTTGCTTAAATCAATTTAATTATCATTTCTTACAGTAAGCAAGTTGACATCAACTAATGGGACATTGATTGTCTGGCCTACTCTTTCTGCTGATATCAAAATTGAAAATTCAGATTTCTTTGCGAGTTTCTGTGCAACTTTTTTTGCATTTTCAAGTACAACACTATGGATTTCCCCTCGCTCACTTTCAGCCATTGAAAACGCTTTAACAGCTCCGGTCACGCCTATAGTGTGGCACCCGCCTAAGAGAATAATATTAGTTTTAGTATTGTTAGGATTACGAAGTCTTTCAAAATAACCATAATCCTTTTCATCTGTAAAATGACAATATTCTTTATCTTTATCGACAACATCATATATTACTATTTCATCTGGGTGCTGAGATGATCTCTCTTCAACATAGGGACTCCTATAGTTATATTGAGTGATTCCTTTTTTTAATATTCTATCAGTAATTTCATTGTAGTCTGGTCCACCAATAAGAATAAGATGACGCGTCATGTCTATACGTGTATTCTCAGCTTCTCCTGCGGACAAGACACGAAGTTTAATATTCGGGAAAAGTTGAAGAAGAGTTACAACAACTTCAAAATATGCATCCACATCCCCATACTTTAAGTTATAAATAAACTCTCTTGGCTCTACAAGTTGTCTCTGTTTAGGGTCATCAAGTTCAGAGCAAATAACATTAACGTAATCACCATTTTTTAATCCCCATACTTTTCGTAAATGTCGTGTACGCCAATGATAGGGAAATTTTTTTACTAATGATATTATCTCGATAATTGTGAATAAAATCGCCCATACTAGTAAAAATAAATGGATATTATCCCAAAAATGAACACTATCTATAGGTGGAGTACTTGTTGCGTTGGCCATGTCAGTGTTATCCCCCGTTGTTTATAAAAAAGGGAGAATCCTTAAGCTCTCCCTTCCATTCCGAAAAATGTACTATTTGATTCGTGCCAGATGCAATATGAGCTTCTGGAACATCCATAGTCACAATCGCACCCGCGCATATATATGCTCTACAACCAATTGTTACATTTCCAACCACTTTAGCTCCAAACCCAATAAATGCACGATCCTTTATTATCGATGAGCCTTCTGTTGCGTCGTCATCGTCCCATCCTAACAATGGATTATGGTGCAAATGGACTATGCTCCCGAATATACGACAACCCGAACCAACCTGAGTTCTTTCTCCAATAAATCCACCAACTATACATTCTTCACCAATTATTACATCATTACATAATTGGGAACGGTAAGTTATTAAACTTTTCTGCCCAACAATAACTCTTGACTCAATAATACAATGGTCATCAATTATTACGTTAGTTGAAATTCTACTACCCGTACCGATTACGGAATAATATCCAACATAAGTATTCTTATCAATTATTGTTCTGTCGATTTCCTCTTGTGTCCCATCGAGAAATTTTCTGTATGGTTTTCCAATGATTACACCGCTACAAATTTGGGCAGAAGGGTCGATTATGCTCTCTCCTAAAATTATCACTGAGTTATTATCTATCATATGTATTGCTCCGCAATGATCTCATAAATGCGTTTTTTATTCTCCTTCGATTTTTTACTCGTGCCAATTTCATCGTCTATATCAGTGAACCCGTGGTCCATGTTACGGAATGAAACAAGCCGGATTCTTGGGCTACTGTCAGCTATATCTCTCGACACGCTAAAAGGCACCATAGTATCGGAATCTCCATGAAGTATTACTATATCTTGCTTCACTTGTTTCAGTGCGAGGTCTGGTTCTATAAGACGCATTTCTTCAACTAACCCCGCACTTATAGGAAAGTCATCATTAACGTATAGCTTATTAGTTTTAGACAGTTTTGATAATGTTTTTTTATTAAATATTGATTGTGCCCAGTCAGTCTCTGGATTAATAAAAGTTCTTTTATAGGATAAAACAGGTGCGATTAGAGTGATGCCCTGTACTATATCAGGGTAGCGTAATGCTGAATAAATCGCAGGAGGGGCTCCGAAACTGCAACCTACAAGGTTTATCCTGAGTTCATTCTTTTTGTAATAAGTAAATAAATAATCTATAACAGACTCGATGTCTAACATTTGACCAGATATAGAAAAATCAAGAGATGTCCCACTGCTTTCGCCATGCCCACGGAAATCAAACCTTAATGAATCAAAGCCGTAATCATATAAATACTTAGCACCATCACTAAAAAAATTAAGGTATTCGTCTTTATTAACAGTTATACCATGTAACCAAAGAACCAATCCTTTACCTTTAGAAATAGTATGAATAGCCGAAATATCATAATTGTCGGCTGTTTTAGTGACTATTTTGTTTTCCATTAACTAATCTCCTTTACGAACGAGTTCCAAGTATATTGATCTTTTTCCAAATCGCTCAAAAAATTAATACAATCTTTATGTGAAATGTTCTTATTAGTTACAATCGCAGACTCAAGTACATTTTGAATTTTAAGATCTCTAAATTTATTTTTCAAACAAAGTAACGTTTCTCTTCTCTCGTTAATAATATGCTCCCATATTTCTTTTTTAAATCTAACCTCATAACGATTCGTACTTAAAAGAGCATATAGTCCTTCTGCTATTATGTCACCAAATTCCTGGAATTCTGCTTTATATGGATTTTCAAAAGGATCATAGGGTAATTGCTTAATTGATCCGAATGAACAAATCGATTTATTAATAATATGTGGCATCATAAAAAGCCAATCTTCATTATATATTTTTGGGAAGAAAGAATAAGCCGAATATGTGTTTATAAATAAAAAACTCCCACTTAAAAATGGAATAATATTTTCTCCAGCAAGTTTTTCTAAATGACATATAACAGAAAGATCGGGGAAATCATTTACGAAGCAACCTGATAGCACATATTTGTATAGACATTTTGATCCAACGTTAAGTACATCCATATCGATATGTCTAATATCATCATCAATAAGTAATATCTTTGAATAGTTATTTGCTCTAGAGAAATAAAGTGCATAGTTTCTTTTTAAAGGCAAATCCCAAGTGATATGTCGATAATATTTATTATTAGTTGTTAAAAGGCTGTTGAAAAAAGATAAGAAAGGGCGATCATTGATTAAGAGTGGAATTACTTTTAGACAATTATCCCATGAAAGATGATTCATATCTTCTTCATCCGAAGGCATAAGATAAATTGTCCCTTTATAGAAAGTTAATAGTCGTAATAATTCATTAACATTACCATTATGTTTTCTAAATGGAATAAATATAGCCTCTATGGTGCAAGGGTTTTTTGAATCAGACTGTTCAGTCGTCTGTTCAACCAGAAATTGATAATCATTATGTAACGCAACTTCATTTATCATAAGTTTATTTTTATGTCTAACAAGTGATTGAACAGTTTCCTGATAATACCAAAATTTTTTAAGTTAGAATTTTTTAAGGCTGTCAATATTAACGATTTTTATTATAATACATTTCTTTAATTCTGTCAAGGTTTTTTAACAAAGATTTAAAACTATAAACTTTTGTACATAACATTTTGAGTAGGTTGAACTTATCACAATGCACATTTTTTTGTGCATTGTGATAATCAAGAATTTTACTTGACATAACTATTAAAAATAATTATACTTTTGTAGTTGTTCAATATTCAATTTATGTTCTTAGGAGGTTAACTGTTCAATACCGATGATGCCTATTCTTATTACCGTTTTGAAAAAATTTGACGCAATTCTCGATAAAAAAACTATTGCACCGGTTTAATAAGTTGCGAAGAGTGTCCCCTCTTCTCGCCTAAATCTCTACATCTCTATTACCTGTTTGCTATCTGCGTCTTTTTCTTTTTATCAATCTATCCCTATCTACTCCAAATCCTTTCATAATGGTTTTTGTAATAATATATTATTGTCAAGTTAATTCTGTTTTCGAGGTTTGACCCCATATCGTGTTCTTCACAGCTTCTTGATTTGGGAAAGCTTGAGCGACTTCCGGTTTAAGTACAACAACATTTGATGATTCACGGAGACATTCGGCATACTTGCCCCGCACGAGTCCCTTGGGAAAGTCCGACCGTTTATACTCAGTACGTAATTCATCTTTATCTGTTTGTTTAACCTTCTTCATATAGTTTTCGCTCTCCTTTGCTCGATAAACGAGCACTTATGATTCGAATCGTTTCATCTTTCTCAGTGTGAGACACCACCAGTAACCGACCTAGGATTGAGACTCCAAAGGTGATATATCGATCTTCGGTCATTGAGTGATCTGGATCAGCACCTGTTGTTGCCATGAGGTCACTCACGGCTGTTGCGGCTTCCTCGAACGAAACTTTGTGTTTTTGTAAGTTTGACATAGCCTTCTTCGGGTTCCATTCAATTTTCATGTTTTTATTATATCCTAATTCTGATATTTTTGGTTGCTATTTTAACGCCCGAGTAATATCTTACTCTTGGAGTTGTTATCTTACCGCCCAATTACTATCTTACTTACGCTTGAGTAATATTTTACGCTCTCTTGTAAGTCTAACGATAAAAATAACCAGCTCCTTGTCTGGTTCATTTTTCTTGTTAGGCTTTACTTCGCTGCTTTTTTTCTTTTCTTCTGGCTTACCAAATTATTGTGCATTCTACATTCAAGGTCTGACCCCAATCCCTTCCTTTCAAAATCCAACATGTAAGATCATGTGAGTTCAATTTCTTTTTAAAAAATCCGTTTTTGGATGTCTAACTTGGCTTCAGTTTCAAGTTTAATTCGAAATTGCTTTTGGTCGTCAAATGGGCGATTGAAACAGCTATACTCCAGTGCGTCATAATTTATGATAGATTTCTGGTAACTATTCAGATTCAAAGTTCAGGGTTCAGAATTAGAGAACAATGAAGATTGAACGGTTTGAAGATATCAAAGTATGGACTATGGCACGCGAATTGACGTAAGTAAAGTATGCCATTTGACAAAGAAACAAGGCGACCAACCTTGAACTTTAAACCCTGAACTTTGAACCTGACAACTTGAATAGTTACAATTTATGAAGCAATGGAGTATATTATCAAGATATATTTTCATTTATTATAACCTCAATATCAAAATTTATACTAATCATAGCCTGACGATAAAATAAGCGGTGCGAAAAACGAATCCGTTTCATTGATTGATTAGACAAAAGATTCTCTTCGCAAATATTTTTTCATTTTTTCCAGATTACCAATTTCAGAAATTGAAGGAAATTTTACACGATAGCATAGCTATAATTGCAATGAGTATCATAGACAGAAATAGAATAATCTTATTGTACGGATAAAGCGGAAGGAATCTCTTGAAATAACATTCTCCTTCTCCTTGCTTGTCTTTCACACGAATAGAGTATGGCCTCTTATTACTTATGAAATACTTCTTTTTCCCATCTTCGATTACTTTCGTATCCCTTACTACTCCTTTAACGATTATGTCTATTTTGTATTTGTCAGCAGGCTTTTCCGTTATAAAAATCACCTTACTTTTCTTCCTGTGGATATCTACGCGGTAAAGTATATATAAATAAAATTGCAAGCAGAGGATAATCTCTCTAATAATATGCCACTTTTTTAAGAAACTATATAATCCCATTAATATCTCTCTCCAAATTCATGCTTCTTGACTTATCCATGAAACCTCTCAATATCATGACTTGTCCGATGATACCTTTAATTAGCTTCTCAGGGAAGATTCTAGGCAATTCGTACATTGCCTTCTTATCATAGGTAAAGTCAGTCATCTCAACTCTATGCTGTTGAAGGATGTGTCGAGCAAATGTTATTGATGTAAGAGTACAGGCTTCAATGTAGTTTACCCAGTACCCATATTCATCATTGATATGGAAGCGAATCTTACTATTTGCGCACTGTGATAGTGGTGTGTCCATTGCAAGACAATAGAAAATGTTAACATCAGTGAAGTAGTATTGAAGAAGTAGTTCCCCTTTCTGACTTAACATCAGGAATAGATCTTTCTTATTGATATCATATGAGGTTTCTATGATGCCATGGCCGATCCCATACTTAATACAAAACTGAATTATTTTCTTGTCATAAGCAAAGTCCTGATAGATAGTATCAATTAAATATCTTTCATTTATTCGCGATCTCCGAAGATATTGCATAATCCTGTAAAGAGTCAACCCATGCCATTTATTGTCTATGCCATTTTCGTTATAGTAGAATATATTTGGAAAACATTTGCCAAAAGCATATTCTTCTGATTTAGTGTCTATATATATGCTTCCGTTTAGTAGTTGACCCTCGGTGTAGACATACTCGCGATCACTCTTTATGTATTGCTTCTTCTCCTTGAACAGGATGCTGTAAAGAAAGACATTCATAAAGTTCTGAAGAAAAGAACGAATGTTTCCATTATAAACTCTTTCGATTAGAAATCTTTCGTTAATTGGTTCTTTATAATCTGTTCCGGATAGGAGCTTTTCCATTAAGCTAAGTAGCTTATCAAGGTATTCGTCACCGAATGACTTTAACGTTTTGTCGCATTCGATAACTATCTCTTGTGGATTGATATCTGCGTCGATAGACGCACAATACTGTCTTATCTTATTCGCCATCTTATTCTTGTCATTTTTAAATGGTGATATCTCATTGACAGCAACATCGATTTTCTTTTTAAGTAATGCTATAGGATTCTTGTGCTCCGTAAAGAATGTGGGTGGTGGTACAACATTGAAAAATCTAGGACTGATTGACTTGATGTGCTCATATGTCTCATTTCGTAACGAAATAATAATCTTTGGCTGTAAATACCTGATCTTGTCGTCAAGGCAATACTTCTTGAGCTGATTCACAATAAGGGTATAGAACCGTTCATTTTGATAATAATCGATATTATCAAGTCCATCAAAAACTAATAGAGTTACGAAACCTTTCTTCATCAAGTATGTTAATATAGTGGATGCCATAAGGGAACACAGTTCTTTATTCTTGAAGAAAAATTGTTCCATTTGTGTTTTATCAAACTCCATAGAATCACCAAGTTGTGTTTCTTTCAGTTCACACTTATTGATAATGTCTTTCATCTGTTTGATGTCATTTTCCATATCTATGTTATAATAAGGTTCATTGAGAATCCAGTTGTCAGCAGCAATTTCGATGAGGTCACCTTTAATATCGCCCCACATTTCTAAAAATATTTTATTCTGCTGTCTATATTTGAATGTGACATACACAATGTGCATACTAAAGTACTCTTCAATGGTCATATAATTTTTCTCGTCCACTTCATCTTGTCCATAGTTTTCAATATTGTACCTATAGAGCTTTGTCAATTCTGCACGGTACCATACGATCTTCTTTTCGTAGAGCTGTTTCGAATAGAGATTAAATAAGTAGTTAAGATAAAATGTTTTACCTGCTCCCTTCTTTCCCATCAAGAATATGACATCTCTTTTGTCATGATCCTCGATTTCTTTTAAGAACTGCCTATGTCCGTCAGAAGTATTTACTATATTATAGGGTTGAATACCGGCTCTTTCTTCAAAATGATATACAGATTGAATAGCTTCCTTAAGTGATTGCCTATTGGGATTCGCTGGTATCCATCCTAGTACTTTTCTATAATATTGACACATGTCATTGTAAATAGGAGGAATAAGATGTGACATTTCTCTGTGGATGCCCAGATGGCTTTGTCCTTTGGCTGTTCTTGAGGGTGCAGCAAATGGTCCAGAAAGCTCAATGCTTTTTCGGCACTTAGATTGAACGAGATCGAACATTTGCTTAATTGCATCAGTATTAATCATTAACTCACCT
The DNA here is from genome assembly GCA_018813295.1 of Patescibacteria group bacterium. Classification (GTDB taxonomy): domain Bacteria; phylum Patescibacteriota; class Gracilibacteria; order UM-FILTER-43-11; family UM-FILTER-43-11; genus JAHJBZ01. The sequence continues at coordinate 8,116 of JAHJBZ010000078.1, forward strand.
TTTGTATAATAATAGAATTAAACAATATTGGGGACAGCTTACCATATAAAAGTCAAAAACTTTCGACCTGTGCAATTAACAATCACCACTCATTTACAGAGAAAGAGCTGCAAAGGGTGTGAATACATTGATACAACCATTGTCAGTCTCTTTTCATTTTATTGGTAGGGAAACCTGTTCTCTGTCTCAGACAGTCCCAGTAATAAAGACAAGAGGAGAGCACCTATGGCACAGGATTCCTTACAATAACAACCATTTATCATTCCCTTTGAGGATATCTAACTTTGCAACTTATTTCATAGATCGTAAATATTCACTGTAGGAAATAGGAGAAGAGCCAAAAACTCAGAGGAAGATAAAGCATCTCCTTCAATTTATTGCACTCCTAATGTTTTTAACTCTTCTTTTGATGTTACAACTTTTGTTGTAACACATGACCTTTCTTCTTGCTGATTATCAAGGATAACCAATTTAAGATTGTACTCTTTAGTCACTGCGGTATAAATCGCATCACATTCTCGCAGTTTCCATTCAGTAGTAAGTTTTTCTGTCTCATTAGTTGGTTTATCGAACTATTGTGAATTCAATATTCAAGGTTTGACTTTAGTTCTGTTCTTCATCCGCATTTTCTGCTGTGGACTTATCGGCATCGTGGCAATAAGTGCTCTGAGCACAGATCTAACGGATTCGGGTGTACGAAAAATCCTTGAGATATCCTCGTCCAGAACTACAACAATCTGTCCTTTCACTGCCTTTTTAGCAAAACGATTCGGTTTGGCTTTACAATAATCAAAGCGATACTCTGAACGCAAATCGTCATCAAATGTAGCAGTTGAACTATAATTAATGGTTTTTTTCATAATCTTTCCTCTCAATTTTGGTTGCATGAC
>JAHJBZ010000079.1 GCA_018813295.1 Patescibacteria group bacterium
ACTCATGTTATCCCAGTTCTCAGAATCTCCAAAAAGCTCAGCAAGGTATATTAATACTGTTATTTTTGTGAATTCAGATCTGGTAATGCTGTCATCCGGACGGAATGTATCCAGAGGTACCCCAAAAGCTGTATCTCCGATGATGAAATGCTTTTCCTGAAGGTTTTCTATGTATGGGGAATAGAGAGAATCTGAGGGGAGGTCGGAGAAGAAAGAGGAGGCGTGTACGTAAAAACCTCCCGAGAGAGAAACGAGAAAGAAAAACAAACAAAGCCACCATTTCTTTAAAATATTCATCTGAAACATATTTTTAATTTTGATATTGCGGTTATTCACCAAGTATTTCTGATAAATTCTTTTTTGACTCCTCTAATATAAATTCCATTTCTTCTGTCTTTAACAATGGATCAAGTTCTACCGCTTTTGATAAAAATATATTTGCAGGCAGATAATCCCTTTTATTGAAGTAAATAAGGCCTATAAAGGATTTTGTTAGTGCGTCGTTTTCTAGGGCGACATCAAGCTTTATTAATAATGGTAATGCTAGATCATATTCACCAACCATATAATAATTTACTGCTAAATTTTGCATTGTTTGAATACTTTCTTCTAGCTCGAAAGCTCTTTTGTTGTGAACAAGTGCCATTTCATAATTGGGCTCCACCCCATATATAAGCTGCCCCATAAATAGCAAACCCAAATTATTATGAGCATCAAAATTATCAGAATCTATTTCCAAAGCCTTTCTAAAATTATCCACTGCATCATTCAAATCTCTTTCCAGTAAATCAACCTGAGCCAAAAATGAATAATATTCAGATTCAGTTTCATCAAATAATGAATGAGCTTTGAGATAATTTTCGGCAACTAAGTCTGTTTCGCCTGTATTTTCATATAAAATAGCCAGGTTTTTATAGATTCTTGAGATTGCTATTTTGTTGTCAGGGTCTACCTTTTTTAATGCTTCATCAAGGGCTTCCTCGGCTTCATCATAACTTCCTTCATATATTAATACAATTGCCTGATCAGCCAATTTCACTGCCTGAATATGCTTCCACGAAAAATAATAAAAATATCCAAAAATAATCACTGCCATTAAAACAATTGCTAATGCAATAATGCCGATTATTTTTCGTTTCTTTGTATTAAAAAACATTGATTATATTTATGAGATAATATGATCTTCTGCAACTTTCAGGTTATATTGGTCTGCAATTTTTTGTAATTTTTCTATAATTTCTTTTTTGTTCATTGATTTTGTTGCGAAAGATAAAGCATTTTCAAATAATACGCCAATCATAGGAAAATGGTCTAGCATTTTTGATAATTCTTTTTGGCAAGCATTTCCAGGTGTCATAAAATACTGGAATAAAGCTTTAAAATTCATATGTTTTTTAAAGTCATCGTAATTATTGAATTTATTTTTTAAGACAAAAATCCAATCTGCATCGTAAGCACCCATATATAAACCAAGATTTTCCAGATATTTTGGCATTAATTCAATTTTGTTTTTTAAATTTATGGTGGCACAACCATTTTCATCTTTGCTTAATAAATCCAGACCATCTTTATCTAATTGCTTTTCCAATTCACCATAAGCCTTTTTGTGAAAACTAAACTTTACTGAGTTGATGTGAGATTCATATTTTTTATTTTTTATTTTAAATAAAAAACGTAGCATCAATAATAAATCTACATACATTTCTTTAATTCTATAGAAAAAAGAATACTTTTCTACGCCTAACCAACTATATCCATGAGCAAATACATTTAGTATCACATTTTTATTTGGCAATAAGCATGATACTACTTTATGCATCAATTTATTTACCTGCTCATAATCCATAATGGCTTCCATATCGAGGCATTTGCTACCCCTGTATATGAGAAGCGAAATAGATCCAATTAAGACTCCATCATTTTCTTTGAATCTGATTCTCCATTCATCTTGGCTTTGTTGTGATAAATTTTTTTTCATATCTTAATTGAGATTACCAGAATTTTAATTTATTCCATACTTTTGAGGCAGTGTCAGAAATTGTTTCCACTGCGCTACTGACAGCATTGGACACTGTTTCTACTACAGGAGTGACGGCTTCTTCCACTACGGTATCAACTGTATTTGTTATTGTTTCCTGAGTTTTTGTAGGGGCGGCATCATATGCTTCTTCTCCTGCATAAGATCCTCCTAAATAGCCAGTAACCCCACCAAACATGCCTCCAATAAATCCACCAACGCTTCCGCCAATGACAGCACATGGTATAGCTGCAGCACCGAGTGTAACAGTGCCACACGCCATGCCACCTATCCAAGCGCCTGTTGATGCACCTATTGATGCAAATGCTGTTGCTCCTGCCCAAGCCCCTGTCCATCCACCAACTACCTTAGTGGTGTCTCTTCCTCTATCCTCAGATTCATAAATATTATAGGCATCTGTAGCTGCGCCAATAACCAAACCTGCTGCGCCAACATATCTAAGCCCTTTTCCTACATTCACAGGGACACCTTTTCCGTTAATTGTTAAATCATCTGGACCAATTACTTGGTGGTTTGAAACTCCCCAGTCAGCATATACACCTTTTTGATTAAAATGGAAATTAGAAGTGCCTGCCATTGGACCTGTTTCATGAAGATGGTAATCCAAAGCTATATATTTGCTGGGGTTATTAGTTTGATAAATTTGAGTTATATAACTTCCACCAAGATCCATTGTCCAGGTGTAAGGTGTTCCCATGCCATAGACAGGAGCTGTTGTTCTTGTTGCCATTCCAGCACCAACACCAACACTTTGTATCAAATTATTTCCGCTATTATCCGACGTTGATGAGCCGGAACAGCCAAGGTTAAGGGAATCATATGGTGAGTAGTAGGTTCCGCCATTGTAGGAGACCTCCTGCCAAAGAGATGAATATGAATGCTGTTCTCCATAATCCAATTCCCCAACTGTTGTAACCCTTGTACCGCTGGCAATAGAAGCACAAGCAGATCCAGACATGGAACTGCAAACCATTGATGGGCAGGCACTTTGTCCTGCAGTACTTCCGTAGGTGCCGTCTGAGGTATCCGGCTGGGTGTAATAAGAATATGGGTCGGTATATGGATCTGTATATGGATTATACGGGTCAGTTGACGAATTTGTAGGTATTAGGGTTCCATCAGGATCTATATAATAGGTCTCCCCATCTATTTCAATTATAGTGTAGTCATCTTCTGAGGTATCTGAGGTATCATCCGTATCCGTATTCGTTGGATCATATGAAGGAATGTCATAATCATATGAAGCATCTGAATCCGCGTTTTCATCTGCTGTATTTACTGTGTCATCATCTGCAGGGTCTATTGCTATATCCTCGTAATAAGTTGTTAGTGAGTAATAACGGGGCGGTTCCTTTCTTGTAATGGACTGCTGGAGGAAGCTTGCACGGGCCTCCACTGTAGTTGCTCCGAATTCATCAAAGACCTGACAGTTGTTACCAAAAAGGTCCAGACGATCTGCAAGGATAGCGTATTGGAGTAAGTTGTCAGCTTCCTGTGTATCCCCTCCGTTGTAGTAACGGATTAAATCTTCTGCTCCGTACAGGCATTTTGGATAGTAAGAGTTACGAGCCTGGGCAAGAGCTGTGAGGCGCTGGAAACGCGGATCACTGGATGGATTGCTGTCTGGATTTTCAGACATGACTGCCCTGAGGGCATGAATACGCATTATATCTTCATCCGGTTGGAATGAATAAGAGCTACCACTGTTGTAGCCTTCTATGAATCCTTTAGCCACAGCATAGTAAATGTATTGCGTGTACCAAGGATCACATAGCCCTTCTTCTTCACATCCCCAATCCTTCTCTGCTACATCGGTGAACGGACTGCCTCCTGTTGAATCACAGACGTTACAGATGTTAGTTATGTCCGCACCTTGTTTTATTGAGCAT
>JAHJBZ010000080.1 GCA_018813295.1 Patescibacteria group bacterium
CCTGCAATATAAGTCTGAAGGGCAAGTTCAGGATGTATTTCCGGATTGGCAAAAGCCCATTCCTCACCTGATGGAGTATGGGAAAACTCGGTAGGAGGCCAGGATAGTGAAGAATATTCCCCATCCTTAAATGCGCGGAGGGTAATGGCTTCAGGAATGACAGTATAATCAAGCTGGAAATGATATGTCTGATAATAAGGATCTAAGGGGTCACTTATATAATTAATATCCGTTACTTCACCATATTCATTAACATCTTCATCCAATAATCTGTCCGGATCTACATTCCCGTAAATTTCAAAACCATTTGTATTAAATGAATCCAGATACGTATCATTTTCTGTCCTTATGCCATTAAAAGAAACATAGATATCATAAGGATTATTTTCTATTACAGCCGCTATATAAGGAATAAGACCTGAGTGGATTGGGATATCTTCGTAATAATCTTCATAATCACCTAAAGATGCAGATCCGATGTTATCCGGACCTTGCTCTGTTATATCTGCTGTCTGCGGTGCATCAGGAGTTCCGGTTATTAAATTAGTATCATCATCTTCTCCAATCCAGACACTGCCGGAGTAAACAGTAACCTTATCTGTATCCGCATCTACACCAAACTCCGTACCACGGGCGCCGGCAATAGCAGAAGTGGTTTCGATATTAAATTCGGATCTGCTGGCAAGACGGACCACCCTGCTCCAGATTCTGCCATCAGCAAGATAAAGCTTAATTTTTGTAATAATATTATTTTCATTATTTTCTGCGACTTCGGATGTTTCCAGAATGGTTAATATGCTATCCCCATCATCCGGACCAAGTGTTGAAACTGAGCCGTCTGAAAAATAAACATCTGCGCTGTTGCCGGCAGTAACTGTAATTGTATATCCCGGATACAATGTGGCATTTATTGGCCCCGGAATCTGAACACCATTTTCGTCAGTTACAGTCAGAGTGAGAGGATCAGCATTCTGAAGCTTTGCCGAAATCACCATAGTATCAGGGCTGTATGGGAGGTTGGAACTGCTTTCGTGTACCACGAAATTCGGGCTGTCGTAAGCGCGAATCAGGCTTGGTAAATAGAAGCCTTTTCCAAGATTTTCAACGATTTCTGCACGATAGTTTCCGCTCTCATACACAACACCGGCTACCTGAAAATACTTACCATCCGCACTTACACCATATACATAACGGGAGTTGGTGCGTGGGTCTGTAGGTACTTCCTGCAGGTAGCGTTTTGTGAGCAGATTATTATCAATCATCCCCTGCCGGAATGCGGCCGAATCGCAATCGTGAGTGTAGCTGGCGTCTGCGGCAAAACAGAGCATGTTCGAGTTATCGCCCGGATCCTGAATAGGATAACTGCCGAAATGATCGCGTTTGTAGTGTTCAAGCGCATTGGAAATTGCAATTAAATCATCCTTCACTTTTTCGTTTTTAAACCAGTTTCCTGTACCTGCAATACCAAAATAAGACATTATGTTTAAAATCCCAATAATTGCAATTGTAATAATTAACTCAACTAAACTAAAACCATCCTCGCGGATTTTCAGCACTTCGCATTTTCTGTTCAATTTGAAATTCTTCATTAATGAATATTTATAAAAAATTATTCAATTGTTATCTCTGCAGTATTACCGCCACTATCAGATAATTCAAGAGTTACACTATCAGATGAAGGATTATTAACATCATAATATCGTTTGCCAATATCAGCCCCCTCTATGACAATATAACTACCGGCTCCGCCGGTAACAGAAATAGGGGCAGTATCACGTTTCGGGTTATAATGAATGAATTTAATAACTGGTGAAACTTCATCTTCATAAAATAATTGATATTCCCATTCACGATCATCTGCATCTGCAAAAACTCCACAATCTTCACCACCGCCAGTACTAAAATATACACTTTTCAATAAACCTTTTTCACTTTTTTTGCTAAGCTCCCCCCTGCTAACAGAAGTAACGCCCTCATCTGAACATGTGGGCAGATTTTCCTGCGTTAAATTAAGAGTATAACCTTCCGGCTCTGAAACAATTAACAGATAATCTGCACCATAATATAAAGTTGATCTTCTATAAGTATCCCGCAGAATATCCATTTCAGCTTTATTCACAATATATTTTAAAATTTCTCCGCTTTGCCTCAAAGTTATTGTTTCCCTTAAGCTATGCCATCCGGCATTTACCGTTGTACCCGCAAAAATCATAATTATTGTAATAACAACCATCATTTCAATAAGGGTGAACCCTTTTATATTGTAATTTCGCAGGTTTTTCATTTTGTTCTTTGCTTTTTGATTACACCCAATTGTACCCACGAAACACACTTTAATTCAAGGCGTATTGTATTGATTTTTCCTATATTTTTAAGTAAAATTCATAAGCTACTTTACTTGAATAACGAATATCGAACATCGAATATAGAACATCGAAGTTGTAAAATACTTCTTCAATCATTATTCGATATTCAGTGTTCGATATTCAATTTCAATTATTTAAATAATGGATTACTACAAGACTCTCGGAGTTGAAAAAAACGCATCGGAAAGTGAAATCAAAAAGGCTTATCGCAAACTTGCACAACAGCATCATCCAGATACGGAGCAAGGTGATGAAAAAAAGTTCAAAGAGATAACTGAAGCCTATGAAGTTATAAGTGATAAGCAAAAGCGCGCGCAATACGATCAATTTGGAACTGCTGGAACAGGTCCTGGTGGTGGTGCTGGTTTTGGTGGTTTTGATTTTAGCGGATTTAAAAATGTTAATGTTGACTTTGGAGGTGGCAGTTTTGGTGATATTTTCGATACTTTTTTTGGAGGAGGGGCACAGAGAGCTCAGCGCAGAAAAGGCCCCATTCAAGGTAATGACATAGAAATGGTTATCGGCCTAAAATTTGAAGAAGCTGTATTTGGCACAAGTAAAGAAGTGGAAATCTCTCGCTACGAAACATGTGAAAGATGTAGGGGGAAAACCGTGGAGCCTGGCAGTCAAATGAAAACTTGCGCAGATTGTTCAGGTACAGGTCAACAAGTAAAAATACAAAGAACACCACTTGGACAAATCCAAACAGCTGCCACATGCCAAGCATGTAATGGCCAAGGCCAAACCCCTGAAAAAAAATGTACCAAGTGTAAAGGTGAAGGCAGATTGCTGAAAACATCTGTTATAAAAATCAAAATACCAGCCGGAATTTACGACCAGGCTGTAATTAGATTAAAAGAAAAAGGTGAAGCGGGTATACAAGGCGGACCTTATGGGGACTTATTTGTACATATCAGCATCGAACCAAGCAAAGAATTTGAAAGAATTAAAGATGATATTTACACAACTCAGCACATTCATCTATTGCAATCAGTGTTAGGCGATGAAATTCCCATCAAAACTATTCACGGCGAAATAAAATTAAAAATTCCAGCAGGAACTGAAAGTGGTAAAACGTTTAAAATTAAAGACAGCGGAGTTCCAATAGTAAATACAACTAATAAAGGAGATCATTATGTGAAAATTAAAGTAGATATACCTACAAAACTTTCAAAAAAAGAAAAAGCTCTTTACGAAGACTTAGTAAAAGAATCCAAATTAAATATAAAACCACAAAGCCGGGGAATATTTGGATAAAGTTAAAAATTAATGTATCCTAAAACTCGCTAATTAAGTACAGGCCACAATTGGAGCCCCTACTGGAGCCACAATTGGAGCCCCCATTGGAAATACATGAAATCACCCTACTTTAAAAAAGAATCAACAGCGCCAAAATATATAGGATTCTTAATCCTTATTATTTTTGTATTCATTTTAGGCTGGAATGTAGGTGTAAATCATACCTATCGTGCAGAGGGAATAAATGCCCAAAATACGGTAATCAGCCCATATGGCGAAGCGGAAATGGTAAACATGCAGTTATTTTGGGATACATGGAATATATTAAGTAGTAAATATGTAGATCCACATACCCTTGATGCTCAGGAAATGATTTTTGGAGCTATTGAAGGAATGGTAGACGCTTTAGGTGACCCCTATACAACATTTATGACGCCTAAAGAAAATAAAGAATTCCAAGATAGCTTAGAAGGAACCTTAGAAGGAATTGGGGCGGAACTCACATTGCGTCATGGATTACTTACCGTTATTTCTCCACTAAAAAACTCCCCTGCCAAAGAGGCTGGCCTGCAACCAGAGGATGTTATTTATATGGTAGATGGTCAGCTAACTGATGAAATGACACTTGAACAAGCTGTAATGAGAATTAGAGGTGAAAAAGGAACAGCAGTGGTGCTTACAATTCTTAGAAAGGATTATAATGAACCGATCGATATAACTATTGTCAGAGATACAATTAATATAAATAGTGTCGATTGGGAAATGGAAGGCGATATTGCAATTATTGAAATCAACCAATTTGGTAATAACACCAAAACAGAATTCAGTAAGGCAATTAATGATGTGCTAAATCAAAGGCCGATAGGCATTGTTTTGGATCTTCGTTACAACGGAGGAGGATATTTGGACGGTGCTGTAGATATTGTTTCAGAATTTATTGAAGAAGGCGAAGTGGTTACCATAAAAAAACGCAACCCAGAAGAAGATGAAATTATTTATGTAAATGGGCAAGCTAGAGTAGTTAATACTCCACTGGTTGTTTTAATAAATAAAGGTAGTGCATCCGCATCAGAAATTGTAGCCGGAGCTATTCAGGATCATGAAAGGGGTATTATAATAGGAGAAACAAGTTTCGGAAAAGGAACTGTACAAGAAGTGGAAAATCTTATTGGGGGTTCCAGTTTACGCGTTACTATTGCTAAATGGTTTACTCCAAGTGGAACTAATATAAGTGAAGTTGGAATAACGCCAGACATTATTGTAGAACGAACCAGCGATGATTATGAAAATGATGATGATCCGCAATTGGATGCAGCAATTGAGTATATACAAAACGGAACACAACAAGATTAATTCTCAAAAGTAATAGTATCACCAACTTCAACATTGTATTTTTCAGCAAATCCATCAACTAGTTCCAAAACATAACGAACCGGTTTATCTGATTTATATAAAGAACAGGAATCCACTCCACAAAGTGGTACTTTTTCTTCTATATGATTAATCACCCCATCGCTTTCAATAAAAAACATATCAAGAGGGAACCTCATATCCTTCATCCAAAAAACTGCCTCAACATCAGCTTCATAAACAAAAAGCATACCCTCATCTTCATTTAAAGAAGTATGTCGCGATAAACCACGAGACTGCTCATAGCGAGTATTCGCCAATTCAACAAGTACATTATAAGCTGCATCGTCTGTATTTATTTGAATAGTTTTATAATCAACTGACCGGGCAACTAATATAGGAACGGAAACTAAAGCCAAAATTATAAAATAAACCGCACTTTTTATCATAATTAAATGTGAAATAAAAAAAATATACAATCAGATTGTAAATGAAAAATGTTAAATACGAAATGGAATATTATTTTTAATCCTTGATTAAAAATAATATTCCATCATCCCCATCAATTGGAAGCAAAACTTGATCAAATCCCTCGACTGATTGAATGAAATTCGAAAATGCTTTAGTTTTCTCCGGAAATGCAATCATATCATCAAATATAATTACAGCCCTACTGGACAAACGAAGCTGAATTGCATTCCAGAAATCCAAATAATACCTTTTAACACCATCCACAAAAACAAAATCAAACATCAAATCGTCTGGGAGATTGGGTATTACTTCAAGAGCATTACCAAAAATAAATTTCACGCAATCATTAAGATTAACCTCCGCCAAATTTTTCTTAGCCTCCTCAAAGGACGGTTTACTGTAATCAATGGTATGAATTTTGCTATCAACTGACTTAGCAGCTTCCGCCATCCAAATAGTTGAATAACCATTGGCACAACCTATCTCCAGAATGTTTTTCGGCTTATGGATTTTAACCAGCATATTCAAAAACCGCCCAACCGTTTCAGTAACATTAGGAATATCGTTCTTAATTCCGTATTCTTTAAGTTCTTTGAGATATTTTACTAATTTCTCCATGTCCATATAAAATTTACAATTTACAGTTCACAATTTACAAAAAGTTTTAAAATTTAAAATTGTAAATTTAAAATTTAAGCTACTTTAGTAGCTTATTTAGTTCTTCCTTAAATTCATCCACATCCTTAAAGCTGCGATAAACACTCGCAAATCGAATATAAGCAATGTGATCCAGTTTTTTTAAAGCTTCCGTAACATCATTTCCAATCGTCTGACTGGTTACCATTTTTTTATTTGTACCCCACTTCTCTTCGAGTTCATTTATCATTTCATCAATCTGAACTCTCGTGACAGGACGTTTGCCACAAGCAATATAAATTCCATTTTCTAATTTAGTTCGATTATACGGCTCAAAAGTTCCGTCTTTTTTCTTTACCATCAAGCTGCTCATTTCTGCACGCTCAAAAGTCGTAAAACGGCGACCGCATTTTTCACATTCACGCCTACGACGTATCACTCTCCCCTGTTCCGTATCACGGGAGTCAATAACTTTTGTATCCTCTGCTTTGCATTTGGGACAAATCATGGTTCCTATTATATTTCGTCCCGCCTAGCGGGACTGTGGATTCGTCCTATCGGACTGTGGATGCGCTTCGCTGTGAACGTATTACGACCACAGCGTTAGCGCATCCACAGTCCCGTAATCGGGACGAATCCACAACGTAGTGATTTTATTGGTTAAATTGTTCATAAAGCTCTATTGCATACCCATCCGTCATGCCTGCCACATAATCTTTTACTACAATATGCTTATCTTCATTATCTATACGTAATTTAAATTCTTCTGGCATAAGATCGGATTCATTGTAAAACTTTTCAAACAAAAAAGTAATAATTTTTCTTCCATCCGTGTTATATTTACGAACCTCTTCGGATTTATAAAAACGATCATATAAAAAATCACCAAGCTCACTGACCATTGACTGAAAATCTTCTGAAAAACGAGCAAGCTGAACAGGATGATTGTAGATTTCCAAAGGTGAATGGATATTATTTTCTTCTAAGCTGGCATTAGTACTCTCAATCAAGTCAACAATCATCAATTCCATTAACTTAGAAAAAATTCTAGTTATAAAAACCGATTCACGTTCTTTAAAATTACCTACTGCTTCTTTCCATATATTCAAATTTCCTAAATCATCCATAGAAAAAACCTCTGCACGCAAGCCATCATCCAAATCGTGATATTTGTATGCAATTTCATCAGCAACATTTACAACTTGGGCCTCTAAAGATGGCATTAATGAATCTCGAGACTCAGGTTTGTCATAAATTGTTCGATGTTTATTGAGCCCATCACGAACAGCATGAGTTAAATTAAGCCCATCATACTTATTGCTCTTCTTTTCTAATTTTTCAACAATCCATAAGCTCTGCTCATTGTGCTCAAAGCGACCTTCGTGTTTTTCCATCATTTCACTAAGCGCCGATTCCCCTTCGTGGCCAAAACACGTATGCCCCAAATCGTGTGCAAGGGCAATTGCCTCTGTTAAATCTTCATTTAAGCAAAGTATTCTTGCGATATCACGAGCAATAGCTGCAACATACATTGTATGAGAAAGACGTGTGCGGTAATGATCCCCATGGCCAGCTAAAACTACTTGGGTTTTTCCTTTTAAACGTATAAATGATTTTGAATATATGATGCGATCGCGATCTCGCTGAAAACATGTACGATCACGAGCTTCTTTTTCTTCATACTTTCTTTTGGAAGCTTCTTCTTCACTACTTTTAATAGCATAATCAGCAAGAAATTGTTTCTCTTGCTCCTCAATAGTTTGTCTGGTTCTTAACATACAAATTAGTTCTTAACGTTAATATCGATTGGCTGATCTAAAAATTCAATTGAACGAACTGGGAAAGAAATTGTAATCCCATCTTTATCAAATGTGGACTTTAATTCTCTAATAAACTCATGTTTCATTTCATAATGATTCTTAAATTTATCAGCCTGCATAATAACCTTAAAATTAATATTTGAATCACCAAATTCAAAGTATCTAAACAAAGGCTTGAAATCAGGAACGCCATACTTCTTTTTATTTTGAGTTTTTTCAGCAACTTCCAACGCTATTTTTTCAACCTGTTTCAGATTACTATCATAAGCAACACCACACTCAACAATAAAACTGCTTTTATTTTCCGGTTCATTGTAATTAGTAATAATGGTATCAGCAATATAGGAATTTGGAATTTTAACTAAATTATTATTCCATAAACGAATAGTTGTATTGCGCCATTGGACTCCTACAACATACCCCCGCATACCATTATCCAATTCAATATAATCATCAGGCTTAATAAAACCGTCTGCCGAAACATATAGGCCTGAAAAGTAATTTGAAAGCGTTGGCTGTAACGCCAAACCGACTGCCAAACCACCAATACCCAAGCTGGCTATAAGCGGAGTAATTGAAATGCCAACGGAATTTAAGACAAATATAAAAGCAATGAAATAAATAACCGCATTAATAATTTTTTGGACAGTTAAAATATAACCAATCTGTTTTTTCTTCATTTTCTTCTTATCCGTAACCCATGAAAAAATAACTCGGCTAAAACGAATCGCAACAATTAGTAGTATTATAATAAATCCAATTTTGGCGACGCTTTCAATGTACGAGGTGTATTCTGCAAGCGCTGTCAACTGAGTAAGTGCCAAATAAATACCTCCTAAAACAACACCCCAATAAACTGGCCTCTGACCCATTTTAACCAATTCATCATCCAGTTCAGTTTCCGTTTTAGCAGTTAAGCGGAATAAAAGATTTTTAAAAAGTAATGCAACCAAATGTGCCGCAACAAATGTTCCTATTAAAAATAGGACAAATTTAAACTGACTTGGATACGTAAAATATAATATTTGAATTGTGTCCATAATTGTTTAAATAATTAGCAAAAACGACGTATTTAAGGTATCATAATTGCTGTGATTGGACAATCGGTTAACCGGTTTTTACTCATCAAATACTTCAAAGGATTAAGGATTCTGGATTCATCCGCCGCAGCGGAAGCTGAATCCTGAATCCAGAATCCTGAATCCTATAAAAAAATGCACAAACTCGAATTAAGAAGACAATTCATCCACCTGATATACGGTCCGATACTGGTTTTGCTTCACTATTATCAAATAATTAATGAAAGTTTAGTTTTGGGAATGATTATTGGAGGAGCAATTGCATCTTATTTGATTAAACATGAAAAGCTTTCTCTTATTGCAAGAGTCTTGGCACTTTTTGAACGTGATCACCATATGAAACAGTTCCCGGGAAGGGGAATTCTGTTTTTTACCATAGGAGCTTATCTATGTCTCATTTTATTCCCGCAGCACATCGCTTATGCAGGAATTTTGATATTAAGTGTGGGAGACGCCTTTACAAATATCATCGGTCGTCACTTTGGAAAGATTAAAACAAAGCTAAATCCTAACAAATTTATTGAAGGAACCCTTGTTGGAATTTTAGTTTCAATTCCAGTTGCCTATTACTTTGTACCAAATATTTATGCCGCTATTTCTGCCGCTTGTATTGCTATGTTCCTAGAGATGCCTCACTTAAAACTTTTTGGATATGAAATTGACGACAATCTTCTTATCCCATTAGGAGCTAGCTTTACATTAAGCCTATTCGTCTAAATGAAAAAAGAAATCGGAAAAAAAGGTGAAGAAATGGCAATTGATTACCTAAAGAAAAATGGCTATGAAATTTTAGATACAAATTATCAAAAGCGTGAAGGAGAAATTGATTTAATTGCCTATGACCCAGTATCAGATGAAATAGTATTTATAGAAGTAAAAACCAGACGCAGCCAAGCTTACGGATATCCCGAGGAAGCCGTAGACCAGGATAAAGTTGAAAAAATCATGACAGTTGGTAGAACTTGGTTAGAAGAAAAAGACAAAGTTGATGTATTTTGGAGAATTGATATTATTGCAATTGAATTAAACTATACTCCACCTAAAATTGAGCAGTTTAAGAATATAACAACATAACCAATATAATCACTACGTTGTGGATTCGTCCCGATTACGGGACTGTGGATGCGCTTCGCTGTGAACGTATTACAACCACAGCGAAGCGCATCCACAGTCCGATAGGACGAATCCACAGTCCCGCTAGGCGGGACGAAATATAATAAGAACCATGTCCCAAACCGCACAAAAAACATTGATCTTCATCACAATGCTAGTCCTAATCGGCTTAGTTATTGCTTGGTTCACCGTGCTCAACACAGGAAGTATTACAATAACAACCGGATTAGACAGCTACACCATTTATACAGATTACGAACCGATATTTTGTGAAAAAGATCCGTGTACCATAAAGCTAGAAAGTGGGAATTATCAAGTCAGATTTGAAAAAGATGAGTACAATACCATCACAACTAAAGCTACAGTTATAAGGTTTAAAGATGTTGAAGTTGTTTTTACGCCAAAAAAAGCATTTAAACTAGAACTCATCAATATTGTCCCAGGCCAGGAAAAAAGTCCTGTATTACCTGCCCCGTCTGGGATTGATATTGAAAATGTCATCACTTCAATGTGGAATGAGGATAGAGATAAGTTCCTATTTTTAGATAAAAGTGACAATCGTTTAAAAATAATAGATAAATCCGATAAAATTACATTAATTACAAAGCTGACAAATATAAAACCACCATTTGATCTTTACTGGTCACCTTCTGAAAACTTAATTTTAGGCAATCAGGATCAAGATTTATATTTCATTGAAGTAGATGAAGGATCACGCAAAAAACAAATTGCAGATTTCACACCAATTGCAGTTTTATGGTCACCGCAAGATGATTTTATTTTGTTAAATGACGATCAAAACAATTTATACAAAATTAATTGGACGGATCGCATTACAGAAAAATTGGATTTAGTTATCGATTTAAACGAAAGCGTATGGATTGACGATACAACTCTGATCACCTATTCGATTAATGAAGAAAAAAACCAAACTACAATTTGGACATTTGACTTTAAACAAGAAATTAGAGAAGATTTGATTCAAAGATTTGATTTCCCAATAAATAAAATTAATTACGACTCAAATCAAAACTTAATTTACGTTCACAACTCTCGAGAAAGTGCATGGTATGAGATAAACCTTAACTAAAAATGAAAAAAACAAACAACATGAAAATTGTCCTATCTCTATTCGTATTTATACTAAGCATTTTAATGCTAGCCGGAGCAACAAAGGAAACCTATGAGGAATCTAATTTAATTGTAGAACCAATACAGTATTCTGTAGAAAAACCAGATAGTGTTCGCGCCATATACCTAACAGCCTCAACTGTTGCATCCAATAGATTTGAGGAAATAATAGATACCCTGATTGAAAACGGCGGTAATGCAGTAGTGATAGATATTGAACATGGCGGAGGCCAGTTGGCCTTTGAACCAAAAAACGAATTTTTAAAAACAATTAATCCAGGGAGCACAACAAATAACTATGAAGAAGTTGTAAACTACCTACATAAAAAAGGAGTATATGCAATCGCCAGACAAGTAGTTTTTAATGATCCCTACATGGGAGTTCGTAGATCAGACTGGCGTATTGAATACAAATGGGGTGGTGGACTTTATGATTACCGTTGGCTGGATCCATCAAAACCCGGAGTACAATATTACAATTTGATGATAATGGAAGAATTAGCCCAACATGGCTTTGATGAAATTCAATTCGATTACATTCGCTTTCCTGCCACTAATCATTATTACCTGGACTATGCATATGACGAGGAAAATTTTGATAATAGTGACGTAATAAATTACTTTCTTGAACGCGCCAGAAAAATTGCAGACGAATATGACGTTTTATTAGGTGTTGATACATTCGGTGCTGTGGTTTGGGGCGATGTTGACTGGAAAGTTGTTGGACAATCAATCCCTGAAATGGCTGAAATTGTGGATGTGATTTATCCAATGACCTATCCATCTCATTACAGCCCTGGATTTTATGGTTATTATAATATGTACTACGAACCATATGACATTGTGCACGATTCTATTGAAAGATTTGTGGAGCAGGCTGCAGGTAATGCCGAAATAAGACCATATATCCAAGGATTCACCCTAAGAGCCTATAACTTTGGCGAAGAGTATGTAGCAGACCAAATACAGGCAGGATACGACGCAGGAGCCACAGGCTTCGCCATATGGAATGCAGGAAACAGCTACACCTATAGTTGGAGTAGTGTGGATATAACTCCACCCCCTATCGAAAGTGAAAATATTGACATTGAATGAGATGGTGAAAATTTGAAAATTATCTTTATATTTGTGCATGTTTTTACAAAACCTGAAATGACCGTAGTTGTTTAACTTGAAAATTATATACTTAATAAGCAAGTTTCAAGTTTTCAAGTTTAACAGCCTCATCAAAACAAAACTATACGTTTGTATAACAGAGAAGTCAGTATAATTTTCAAGTTTTCATTATCTTTTAGCCCACTGCGGAGCTCTACGCGCTCTTTTCAATCCGAATTTCTTACGTTCTTTAGTTCGGGAATCACGAGTAAGCAATCCAGCCTTTTTAAGCTGTGACCTAAGTTCTGGATCAAATTCAAGCAATGCTTTAGCAATTCCATGGCGCACAGCATCAGATTGAGAACTAACACCTCCACCAACAACCTTAACGGTGATATCAAACATCTTCACAGCATTAGCTAGTTTTAAAGGTGATTTGATATTTCCAATTAAAGTTCCAAAAAAATACTCTTCGATTGGTTTATTATTTACAATAATATCCCCTTTTCCTTTTTCATATAAACGCACACGAGCAACTGAGGTCTTGCGCTTACCGTTAGCATAAAAATAACGACCTTTGCGTTGCATTAAATTATTCTCTGTTGTCTCTTCTTTTTTGTCCGCCATAGTTAGATTTAGGATTTAAGATTTAGGATTAAGAGTTTAGAACTATCGCGCTGGCTCCATGGTTGTACCTGGAGTCAGCGGGCCCGAATTCAGACTTCACAGTCTCCAACTTGGAGCCAGCAAGGAGATTCTAGGATTAAAGATTAATGTTTTAGCTTATAGCTTACAGCTTAAAACTTAAAGCTTAATAGGATTTTGCCCAGCGTGAGGATGTTCCTCCCCAGCATAGACATTAAGTTTTGCTACAATAAATTTCTTTAAGCGATTGTGTGGGATCATTCCATTAATAGCTTCTTTTAGAATACGAGTTGGATTGGTATTTTTTACCTGCTCATAAGATTTTCGGCGTAAATGACCAAGATAACCAGTATGATGAATATATTCCTTCTGTGATTCTTTTTGACCGGTTAATTTTACCTTATCCGCATTGATAATCACTACATAATCACCCATATCCAGATGAGGAGTAAAACTGGGTTTGTTTTTACCACGTAAAACATTAGCAACCTCTGTTGCCAAACGACCAACAATCTTATCTGTAGCATCTATGAGATACCACTTTCTTTCTGCTTTAGCCGGAGATTTAGGAGTAAATGTCTTCATTATCTATTAGAAGATTTAAGATTAGAAAATTCAAAATTAATCTTGAATTTTGAATCTTGAATTTTGAATAATTGTTAAACCAATTCAATTTGCACCATATTAGCCGCATCACCAGTGCGAAAACCTAAAGGTGTAACACGTAAATAACCGGAGTTTCGATCTTTATAGCGTTCTAAAATTTCTCTAGCTAGCTTTTTAGATGCATTTTTATCTGTAAAATAAGAATTTAATGTCCTCATAGCAACAGGTAGGGATTGTTTTTTAACTGTTGTAATTAATTTTTCAATAATCGGTTTAACCATCTTTGCCTTAGGACGAGTAGTTTTTACCTTTTCATAAAGTACGATAGACGTAGCTAAATTTCTTAACATTGAATTCAAATGTGCTTCCTTTCGATTCAGCCTAGTTGTCTTTACTCTGTGTCTCATTTATAAATTTGAAAAATTGAAAATCGTTTGAATCCGCCTCAGGCGGAGTAAATTTAAAATTATTAAAGGTTAGCATTCTCATCCATTAAGGCAAAACCTCGTGTTGCCAAGGCATCAGATACCTCAGTCATAGCCTTTTTACCAAATCCACGGAAATTACCAAGCTTGCTAGGAGAACATTTAACAAGCTGTTCAATAGAACCAATTCCTCCGTTAATCAAAGCATTCAAAGTACGTGGAGAGAAATTAAGAATTTCAATTGGGGTATATGTTTCTTTCTTTGATTCCTCCTCCTGTTCTTCTAATTCCTTTTCTTTTACAGTTTGTACATCACTTCTGAAATCAGGTTCAATATCATCTTCTTCCATCAAAAAGAGATCAAAATAAGATTTAAGTACACTTGAAGCAAATTTCAAAGCATCTTCAGGAGAAATCGAACCATTTGTTTCAACTTCAATAGTTAGTTTATCCAAATCGGTCATTTGACCTACACGTGTACTGGTCACATCGTAACGCACCTTCTTTACAGGTGAGTAAATAGCATCAATCTGAATAAGACCAATATCCTTTTTATTCTTTTTACGAAGAGTGGCAGGCACATATCCTACACCTTTTTCTACAGTCATTTCTATTTCTAATTTAGCACTTTTACTTGTGGTAGAAGTGATTTTTAGATCAGGATTCAAAATTTCAATATCACTGGAATGTTCAATAGATTTAGCAGTAACATCTCCTTCTTTATTGGCAACGAGCCTGATTGTTTCTGGATCTTTGGAGTGTTTTTTAACCTGAACGAGTTTTAAATTAAGTAAAATATCCAAAACACTGTCTTTAACTCCGGGGAGCGTTGAATATTCATGAGCAGCACCTTGAATCTTAACAGCAGTAATAGCCGCACCAGGAAGTGAAGATAAAAGTACGCGGCGAAAAGCATTACCCAAAGTCATACCATAGCCAGAAGGAAGTGGGCTAATACTAAACACAGCGTGATTTTTATCTGCGGATTCGGTTTTAATTTTAGGCAAACCGATTTCTTCTTGGATAATATGCATAATAATAAGGTTAAAAAGTTTAACGTGAGTAAAACTCAACAATTAACTGGCTATCAATACTCTTTTCTAAATCATCTTTTTCAGGAAGAGCCAGTACTTCCATAGATAATTTTTTTAAATCCACTTTAAGCCACTTTGGAGAATAATCTTTTAGCTTATCCAAATCGGCATAGAGTGGAGATTTAGCTAGTTTTGGAAGCAATTCAATCTTATCGCCAGGACGCATAAGAATAGAAGGTATATCAACACGACGACCATTTAATTTGAAATGCCCATGGCTCACCATTTGACGAGCCTGCATGCGTGTTTCAGCGAATTGAGACACATAAATTACATTATCTAAACGGCGTTCAAGAAGACGTAGTAAATTCTGACCTGTATCGCCAGTCTGAGAATTGGCTTTTTGAAAATAATTACTAAATTGTCTTTCAGATAAGCCAAATACAAAACGTGCTTTCTGTTTTTCATCTAATTGACGGCCATATTCAGTCTTCTTTGAAAATTTAGAACCATGAATACCAGGCTTAGACTGCCGTTTTCTTAAAATTTTAGTGTACTTCTCTGTGCCAAACAGATTAGCACCTAAACGTCTGCATAACTTTGCTTTTGGACCAGTATAACGCATAAATTAAATCAAATGAAAAATGAAAAATGATAAATGAAAAATGATAAATGAAAAATGATAAATTAAACCCTCCTGCGTTTTTTCTTCCTACAGCCATTGTGAGGGGCAGGGGTAATATCAAAAATTGCATCCAGCTCCAAACCAGCAGCCTGCAAACCGCGTACGGCTTGCTCACGACCAGTTCCAACCCCTTTTATAAAGATTTTTACCTTCTTAACATCATAAGCGGCTCCTTTTGCCATAAGTTTCTCGGCAGTAACAGTTGCAGCATAAGGAGTAGACTTACGAGATCCTTTAAACCCACAAGATCCTGCACTTGCCTGAGCTATAACATTGCCATTAGGTTCAGTCAGTGTCATTAAAGTATTGTTATATGAAGCAATAACATAAACATTAGCTTCTGGAACGTTACGCTTTACCTTTTTAGACCCACTGGTTTTTTTAGCTTTAGGAGGCATTAAATTATTTTTAGGATTAAGGATTAAGTTTTAAGAATTAAGCAAATCTTAAATTTAGATCTTAGCTTAAAGCTTAAGGCTTATGACTTAAGGCTACTTTTTAAGGGCTTTAACCTTTCCGCTACCCATAGTTACTTTTTTACCGCGTCTTGTACGGGCATTAGTTTTAGTGCGTTGACCTCGGGCAGGCAAATGGCGGCGATGTCGAAAACCGCGATAAGTTCCAATTTCCTGCAATCGCTTAATATCATTAGTGGTTTGCCTTCGCAAATCCCCTTCCGTCACCATTTTACCAACAGCTTCACGAATTTTTTGCTCTTGTTCAGGAGTTAGATCTTCAACCTTAGTATCCAAATTAATCTTTAATTTGGCTAATAATTCCTTACTTAAACTCCTGCCAATTCCATAGATGTATGTGAGTGCTACCTCTATACGCTTACCTTTAGGTAGGTTAACTCCGGCTATTCTCGCCATAAAAATGAAAAATGATAAATGAAATGAAAAATGCAAAATGCGAAATGCAAAATGCTCTAGCCTTGTCTTTGTTTATGTTTTTTAGATCTTGGACAAATCACACGAACAACACCTTTTCGTTTAATAACTCTACAATACTCACACATTTTTTTAACTGATGCTCTAACCTTCATTTCAAATTTAAAATTTAAAATTTAAAATTATAAAGTGTTATTCTTCCTCTTTAGGTGTTGATGTTGGTTTTGGTGTTGAATGTCGATATGTAATACGACCTTTTGTCAGGTCATATGGTGTCATTTCTATCGTCACTCTATCTCCAGGTAAAACACGAATGTAATTCATGCGAATCTTCCCGGAAACATGTGCCAGAATCGTATGTCCTTTATAATTATCGCCGACTAACTCCACACGAAAAGTTGCATTCGAAAGACACTCGACAACCTTTCCTTCCACTTCAATTACTTCTTTAGCCATAAATCATATTGAACATAAGCGGTAAGAGTTTACACAAATTACCCCCTTTAGCAAAGGTAAAATTAAGGATTTCTGAAAAAAGTATTGCGAGAAAGAAAAAATATGGTATAGATAAAATAAAAACACCTTATTCTCCTCTTAAAACCGCAAGATGCTTGCGCCGTGCCTCATCCATAATTCGAAGTAATTCTAATTGTCGTCCTAAATCTGACGGGCCGCCATCAACAATATACCGATCAGTAGTTTCAAGCATAATTGCAGAATATCTAAAATATAAATCCATCAAATCAGCAATTTCAATCTGCAAAGAATTCTCAGGCCTTCTGATTACAGTGCGGTAAGTTGGCGGACCTGTTTGTAAAGTCTCATGTAAATTTCTTGCTTCGTCACGCCGAATTTGATCTGTAGTTTTGGCAAAATCCCCATTTAAACTATAAGCGCCCACTTTACTTTCATCTTCCCAATAAACAACTCGAGAGTCGTAAGGAATGCCCCAATTTTCAAGTATTTGCGGAAAAATTATCTGAGGTACAGTTCCTAAAAACTCTTGCGCAACACACCTTACCCTATCAGAAACTTCTCTTACCTGAGCATAGAGATCTAATAAATGCTGATAAGCAATTTTAAAATGCTCAAATTGATTCCATCCTTGTCTAGCCCACGAATTCCACACCTGAACAGGATCCTTAATTAAAAACAGCGGCCTGGTACGATGTATGTCATCATCATCTCTAAAAGGAGAAAAGGTGCATTGCTGAACAGTTTCTCTGCCAAAATTACTACGGACAACAGTATAGGGAGAATCAAATTCCGCATCATATACCGAATAATCAGGTTTAGCCCCGCCATTTTTCAACGGCCTTTTAATCACGCCTCCTATAGTTTCAACATCAGGATGTTGGTTAAGAGCTGTCAAAAAAGCTGTAGTACCACTTCTCTGCAGAGAGCAAACCATCCTTAATTCACTAGGCCCCTTTCTCATATATCAAAATTAGGGACGATTATAGCATTAGTATTTAGGATTGTCAAATTGCCAATCAGACAATAACCTAACAGCCGCTATCTGTAACCAGTGCAGTATGTTCAAAGTGTGCAACAGTCATAAAATATCGAGCAAATGATATAGATGAAAGGGATCTTCCTTATAAAGTTGGAATAGCACCTGAAAATGGGAAGCAGAATAAATTTTTCTCCATTACCTACCCCAATTAATCAAACAATCACATCACAGCCATTCTCCGTCAAAGCGGACTTTTAACACCCCTAAGCCCCAAATTAGTCACCTGTGTATATATCTGCGTAGTCCGGATACTCGCATGGCCAAGTAAAGACTGTACATAACGCACATCTGTACCATTTTCCAGCAAATGCGTAGCAAACGAGTGACGCAGGCTATGAAATGTCGCTTTTTTCATAACACCGGCCTTTATTAAGGCATTTTCAAATATTCTTGCCGCTGTTCTGGTGGTCAATTTACCACCTCTTTGACTGTCAAAAACATAATCATCAACCGCCTTTCCAGCCATTTGCACCCTTAAATCATTAGACAGCTTGTCCGATATTACAGTAATTCTATCCTTTTTGCCTTTAGCTTCTTTAATGTGCAATCTCAATTCACTCAAGCTCACATCTTTTACCTTCAAATTCACGACCTCACTTATTCTAAGCCCTGCTGAATAAGCTATTGATATCAGCAACCTATGCTTTTTGTTTGTTATCACATCAATAATCCGCCTAATTTCATCCCGGGATAAAATTACAGGCAGTTTTTTTGTCTTTTTTTGAAAACGAATATTAATTTTCCCATTCCACCCAATCACCTGATAATAAAAAAACTTAATCGCATTCAGGTGAAGATTAATAGTTTGCGGTGCATACCCCAGCTCCTGCTTCCTCAGCAAGTATCTTTTAATCTGATCCACATCCGGCACATTTACATCAAAATGTAATAAGCCAAAATAATCACCCAAACACGCCAAATAATTCTTTACAGTTTTAACGCTGTAATTCCGGAGCAACAACTCGTTTCTCACCTTATATAATAATTCATCTTTATTCATGTTAAATTCATTTATATACTAAAAAGGAACTCACTCTATAATAAATGTCAGACAGAAGTCAAGAAAAAGATAAATTAAGACATTATGTCGGTTAGAAACGAGTTGTACGCCATAAAATTTTTTGTTGATATTGTTTTTTAACTATGATTTAATAACCCCCTTAACAAATACATCGTATGTCAAACGCTCCAAGAGAAGGCAAAGAAAGCCCCAAAACAGAGGCAATAGGACCAGTTGAAGCACTTACCAGTAGATTAACAGAAAAACTGGCAGCCCCCTTTGAAGAATATGAATGGGATGAAGAACAACAAACAACGGTAACACGTAGTAGAATCTCACATTTAGGCATTCCACTTGAAGATACAGAAAAATTGGAGCAGATTGACCATCAAGCGATTGCTCAACAAGCTATAAATATTCTATTCCGAGTTCTGATAACTAATGCTCACAATAATCAACCAATGAACAGACGAGAACTTATAGACGAACTTCGCAATAATCACATATCAGAACTCGTCAATCAATCAAACATTACAGAGCAACAAGCTAAAAAAACTTATGAAGCAATGATTCTTGATATTCAAGAAGAGGGGCTGCCAGATCGATCAACTCCAATAGGTGCTGAAAACATAGTTCTAATAAATGGGGCTTTCTTTGCCCTAAGAAATCATGATCACCTTCTTTACCTAAAAGAAATTCCAATATCAATATTAGATATTGAGGATTAAACAAAAAATTTTACACGCTCACTTCGTTCGCTGGCGTACAACAGGCGCATATACGGTTCGGTGTTTTTTTATGGCTGGCTTTCAGCACAGCCAAAAACACCTCACCCAACTTGACCGCTGGTATGCCTTCGGCATATTGTACCATCGGTCAAGTTCGTATATGCGCCGGACGTTATACGAAATAAATTTTGGCACACTCGCAGTAGAAAACTTAATATATGCTTTAATTCTTATTAAATTATTATGAAGACTGATCTAAAAAAACTGGTGCTTGAAGAATTTGCAGGCGAAAACGCTCAACTTCTCTATACTCAAAAAGCGAAAGAGGGGCTGTGGATTTCAGAGAATCACTTTATTAAAAAATACTTCACAAACAAAAACGCCAAAATCTTGGATATTGGTTGTGGAACAGGAAGAACTACAATTCCTCTTTTCAAAATGGGTTTCAAAATAATTGGTATAGACTTTGTGCCTGCGATGATTGAAAGTGCAAAGAAAATTGCCAAAGAATTGAATTTGAAAATTGATTATCGTGTGGGTGATGCTACTGATATTAAATTTGATGAAAATTCCTTTGATTATGCTCTTTTTTCAAATCAGGGTTGGACGCAAATTCCTGGAAGTGAAAACAGATTAAAAGCACTCAAAGAAGT
The DNA here is from genome assembly GCA_018813295.1 of Patescibacteria group bacterium. Classification (GTDB taxonomy): domain Bacteria; phylum Patescibacteriota; class Gracilibacteria; order UM-FILTER-43-11; family UM-FILTER-43-11; genus JAHJBZ01. The sequence goes on from JAHJBZ010000080.1 coordinate 20,483, forward strand.
ACATAGAATCTTGAAAAAAGACGGAATTTTCATCTTTACGGCTCACCCACGTGTTTTTAATAGGCAATTTTCTTTTTTCTGGATTAAA
>JAHJBZ010000081.1 GCA_018813295.1 Patescibacteria group bacterium
CCCGTATAATCGCTTGTACGCAAAACTCTTGGGAATGAATGCCCAGCTTCTAAAACCGGATCTTCCTGAAACTCAACTCCAATAGATTTCAAAAAATTGATAGCTTTTGGGGCATGCGCCACCAAATATTTAACCGCGAACCCATTGCAGTGGCCTGCTCCAGCTATTGTTGTATCTTCTGCATGACTTTCAAAACTGTCTTCCTTGTCCGTTACTGCAGCAATTCCACCCTGCGCCCAATATGTATTGCTTTGTTTGAGTTTGCCTTTGGTTATCACCAAAACCTTCCCAAATTCACTCAACGAATAAGCCGCAACTAGCCCAGCTATTCCTGCTCCTACAACGAGATAATCTGTTTTACTTTCTGTTTTTGTCATGTAAATATTTTACTGGGGATATTATAGGTTATTTTTGTTTGGAATGGTAGAGACACTTTATTATTTGAGTGATGTTGACAAAATTATAAATTATATGTAAAATGGACTTCCTTTTTTTACTTAAAAATATAATATGCCCAAACCTGAGTTCGAAACTGAAGAAATCAGAGAAGACGTTTATATACCCGATCTACCCTTTCTTGAGGGAATAATTGTCGCCAAAGCATCTGAATTAATTTCAACAGGAGCTCCTCTTGAGTCAGCGGGCTATTCTGCTAAATGGGCCGGAGGAATTCGTAATTGGATCATAAGTACTTTTCGTAAAGATCTTTGGAGTGAAGGCTTTGGCAGCTTACCTAAATCAACACCGCGGACCGACATTGATCTTAAAGAAATTCGTTCAATGGCGGAAAAAATAGTTTTAGAACAAAGAGGCTTGGAATGGTTTGGTGGGCAGCTACCAGATGACTTAATGATTGCTATTCGAGCGTATGTTGTGGATATTTTTGATATTGATAATCCTGATGAATTAAAACCATTAAAAGAACCAGTTCGTGTACTTGATGCTGAACAACAAGGATCTCTTCTTTCTACGCTTAAAACTCGATTCGAAGAACATCCTGAGCGACACGAAGGTGTGGAATGGGCTAGGGTTGAGCGTTCTCTTGAGGCACAACCTGAAATTATGTGGAGCATTCAACAGCTAGAAGAATCAGGTGGAGAACCAGATGTATTTATTATATATGATGATGGATCTGGATTTGCAATTGGAGATTGCTCAAAAGAGTCGCCTAGTGGCAGACGCAATACCATTTATGATGGATCTGCTGAAGTATGGCTAAAGCGCCAAGGGTGTTATGAGGGAATTAATGGGAATGTTACTGATATGGAACTTCGATGGGGTGTGAATATTATGAGTCGAGAGCAATATGCTTATCTGCATAGCTTAGGTGAGTTTGATCTAGAAACTAGAAGTCGGCTGAATTCAATAGATATCAGAAGGGGTAAAGTTGCTCGAGTGATGAATAGGAGTTGGTTGAGTAACCCCGATTTTGATTTTATAGATGTCAGATATGGTGGATCTACTCAAACATTTGAAGGACGACGCCATACAATTGGAGGTAAAAGTGGTGCTTATGTAGAACGTTCGAATTTTCATGATTTTAGTCCTGATGTAGGTTTTCGTTGTGTAACACCAAAGATTCCTTGGGCTTAAGATAGCGGAAGCTGAGAATGAACCTCTTTTATTCAAACAATTCACTATGACTTCCGATTTGAATTAAGTGTAAATCCATGCAATTGTCATCATATTCATAGATCAAAAGTAAATCAGGCTCTATGTGTAATTCGTATATACCTTTATATTTTCCTTTTAATTTGTGCACCTTAAACCTACCGGCTAATTGGATTCCGTTTGCTAAATTGTAAATTATATTTTTAACCTTGTCCGACTTCCCTTGTCTGTCTACTTTTTTAAGTTGTTTTCTAAACAATCTAGTCGATACTACTTTGTAATTCATCAGGTTCACTTAACATATCTTCAAACATTTCATCTACGTCATCATATCTTTTTGCCTTTCCACTTGCAATATCTTTTTTAAGTTGACTTATTGTCTCCATCATCCTTTTATCAGCTGCTGGAGATATTCGAAACTCCCATTCTCCCCTTAAATATTCTTTAAGAAATCGGGATATTAAAGCGGTTAAAGTGAGGCCCTCTTTTTTTACTTTTTTTTGAGCTTTGCTTTTTATATGCTCATCTAGATTTATTGTAAGTGTGGACATAAATACTAATATTATACTAATAACATACTAATTATATCAGTATTAAATGTAAAAATCAAGAGGAAAGCGGAAGCTGAGAATGAACCTCAACCTTCTCCCAGCCTCGGTTTTTTTGCGGACAGAAATATGCGGCTGCGGCTACCATTGCGGCGTTGTCGGTGCAGTAGACATTTTTGACGGGCCAAAGTAGTGGAATTTCTTTTGGTAATTTTTCGCGGACGGTTTTTCGGAGCAATTGGTTTGCGGATACCCCTCCTGCAAGGTGAACTGCTTTTATATCAAATTCATCAGCGGCCATGACGAGTTTTTCGGTGAGGACGTCGATTACGGCGGATTGGAAACTTGCGGAAATATTATTGATCATTCCACCCCGAAGGCGCGAATGGCCATTCGCGCCTTCGGGGGTGTTATTTTCGGTTAATTTATCTACCTCCCTTTTTACTGCCGACTTTAAACCGGAGAAGGAAAAATTATACTTATTCTCTTTATCAAGCATCGGGCGGGGGAAATTAAAGGAGTCCGGACTCCCCTTTTCTGCCCGCTCGGATATTATTGGACCGCCTGGGAATCCGAGATCAAGGAGACGGGCGATTTTATCAAATGCCTCTCCTGCTGCGTCATCGAGAGTTTCTCCAATCACTTCAAAATCATAATGACCTTTCATTAGTACTAACTCATTGTGGCCACCGGAGATTGTGAGGATGAGAACTGGAAAATCAATTTCCTTTTCATCTCTCTCTAAGAAGTTGGCGTAGATGTGCGCGGCGATATGATGAATTGGGATCAATGGTTTTTTGTGTATGTATGCAAGCGATTGGGCTGTGTTTACACCAACAAGGAGTGATGTAAGGAGCCCTGGAGCGTGGGTAACAGCAATTGCATCAATATCTGACCAATCTACATTTGCATCGGACAAAGCCTTGTCGATTACAGGAGAAATTTGACGAATGTGCTCACGTGCGGCAACCTCGGGAACTACTCCGCCCGTTTGGGCATGTAAATCGACGGATGAGGCAATAACATTACTCAGCACTTTCGTGCCGTTTTCTACAACTGCAGCAGCAGTTTCGTCGCACGATGTTTCTATGCCCAGTATCCTCATTGCCTTATGTTAACTAAATGGTGACGTAACGATACTATAAACTTGAAAACTTGAAAACTATGTTTACTTTCTACTAGGCTAATGCATAGCCTTAGTTTAATGAAACCGACTAACTTGAAAACTAAAAATTTAACAATGTATAATTTTCAAGTTTATCAGCTACAGTAATTTTAGGTTCCGTAAAAATTTATATAAATATCAAGATAGTTTTCAAATTTTCAAATAATGTTAAGATCGATCTCGCCTTCTGTTGGGGTGTATGTTTTGGAATTGAGATTTAATCATTGAGTATTGTTTGGGATTTGGGATTTGTATTTTGGTTATTTTGAATTAAGATAAAAATATGTTAGATCCAATTGCTTTCAGCATAGGTCCACTCTCCATCCACTGGTACGGCATTTCGTATGGAGTTGGTTTGATTCTTGGAATTTGGATTCTTACTTTGCTCAATAAAAAAAGACTGACTTTCAAAGATAATAATCAGATTTTTGATTTTGCCTTTTGGATATTTTTAATTGGAGTAATTGTTGGCGGGAGGCTGGGGTATGTGCTTTTTTACAACCTGCCTTATTTTATTCAAAACCCTGCCAAGATTTTTGCGGTTTGGGATGGCGGTATGTCGTTTCATGGCGGGTTGATTTTGTCGATTATTGTTGCTTATCTTTTTTGCAGAAGACAGAAGATCAGTTTTTTATCGGTTGCTGATATTGCTGTTATCCCAGGTGCATTGGCTCTGGTATTTACCAGGCTGGCGAATTTTGTTAATCGGGAGTTGGTTGGTCGAGTGATTGAGAGCCCAAAGTGGGAGTGGTTGGGGGTGGATTTTGGCGATGGGCTGCTTCGATTCCCATCTCAACTTTTCCAATCTTTTAACGCCCTGTTACTATTTTTGATTTTATTACTAATTTTTAGACGTAAACCGAAAAAAGGTGTGCTTCTTTTTAGTTATTTAGCGTTATACGGACTGCTGAGATTTGTAGCAGAGTTTTGGCGAGCCCCGGACAGCCAAATTGGTTTTATCTGGACTTATTTTACATTAGGGCAAATACTCAGCTTTTTGATGCTGGTGGCTGGAGTTGTTGGGCTAGCGGCTATGAGACGTTAAGTTTTTTGCTTGTGAAAATATCCCCATAAAGCCTTCATAATCG
>JAHJBZ010000082.1 GCA_018813295.1 Patescibacteria group bacterium
CCAAAAAAACGACTAAAAAGCAACCCTATGATCACAAATTATTCACCAGAAGAAGCCAAATCTAACCACATTTTCACCTTCTCCGGAACCTCAGCAATTTTCATCTTCTCAATAATCACACCATCCGGCAAAGCCTTTAAAAACATCTGTCCATAATCCTTGGTAATCACGCGGTTGTCGAGGATAATCATTACCCCGTAGTCTTTTTGTGACCTGATTAGACGCCCGAAACCTTGCCGGAAGCGCAAAATCGCACGTGGAATGGTATATTCCATAAAACCGTTATTGAACATCTGACTCCTTACCTTATATATAGGATCACTTGGAACATCGAATGGAAACTTATGCATAACAAGTGTAGTAAGAGCATCTCCAGCGATATCTACCCCCTCCCAAAAACTTGCCGTACCGAGCAATACAGAATTCTGTGGATTATTCATGTAGGCCTTAAATATCTTCGCCCTACCACCGCTAATTCTTTGAGCAAGAACTTTAGCATCTTTTGATGTTAACTCGTGCATTAAATTAAGGTATACATTTTCAAGCGCACCATGAGATGTAAAAAGCCCAAGCACCCCACCACCAACGGATTTGATCAGATCCTTCATAAAATCACTCACCTGAGCAATGCTGTTTTTAGCCTGAACGGGGAATAAGTCATCAGGAGTAATAATATAAACCTGTTTTTCAAAATCAAATGGGCTATCCAAAATAATTTCCTCAAATTTATCATCCAGCCCAAGCATCTGGCGGAGATATGTGAATGGATGTTGTTCGATTTCATCCATTCCTTCTTGGGTTAACTTAACACCAAGCGTTGCAGACGTTAGGATTATGGATTTTTTTTCGTCATATAGCTTTTCTTTCAAATGAGACCCAACCATCAAAGGTGCAAGGCGAATTGAAACAACCCCATTCATATCCGATGTAATCCATTTAATCCATTTTTTATCCTGCTCATCCTCAATAAAAAAATCATGCAAATGACCAAGCTGTTCAGAGAGCATAGAGATTTCCTGCATCAGCTCATTTAAAAAATCATCTTGTTCCGGAAAATCCTGACCATCAGAAAGCTCCAGTGCAGTAGCAAATTTACGCAAGCCGGAAATCCAAGTATTAACCCTCTCGTGGATATCATTGAGCGATTCACCAATATTCATCCACTCCTCGGTTGTAATAATCACCTGATCTATTAAAAGATTTTCGATAAAACCGGAATCGGGAACATTTCGATTCACAAAAAGAGCAACGATATTAAAAAAGTTATCAATCGCCTGTTGCAAATCCGGAACCTCATCCAAAATCGGAGTAATTGATTCAAATGCCTTATTGTTTACAAACAAAGTTCCCATAAAACGACGATCCAAATCTTCGAGATGATTTTGAACAGCTTTAATAGGTATAGCTAAATTTTCCTGTTTAATTTCAAGGCCAAGAGACTTTGTAGCAACCTCTTCAAAATGATGAGCCTCGTCCAAAACAAGATACTGAAAATCAGGGAGCAATCCACCATCAGATGCTAAATCAGCACATAAAAGAGAATGGTTAACAATAATAATATCCGAATTTTCAGCCTTTTCACGAGCTTCATGCAAATAGCACGGACCATAAGCTTTACACTTTTGCGGAGTACAATATTTTTGATCCGCGCATAATTCAAAATCCCAAATTAAATTTTCATTTCGAGTGAGATGGATATCACTGCTATCACCGGATTCAGTTAAATTCTGCCAAACAAGAATTTTTATAAGGAGAATTAATTCCTCATGAGTAAATCGTGGACGGCGTTTAAATTCAGCCAAACGGCGCAAGCAAAGATAGTGTGATCGCCCTTTTAGAATAGCCACCCGCACTCCAGCATTGCCTGTAGCATGTTTGTAGATTTCCTGAAGCAATGGAATATCCTTTTCAAAAAGCTGTTGTTGAAGATTGATGGTATTAGTTGAGATAACAACCTTTGATTTATTGGAAATTGCCGTATTTGCAGCAACCGCGAGATAGGCAAGTGACTTGCCAACCCCCGTAGGCGCCTCACAAATTAAGTGATACCCCTGATCAAATGCATTTTGGATATTGTCTGCCATCTCAACCTGTTGCGGCCGAGTTTCATAGGAGTCCATAACCTGACTTACAACTCCGCCCTCGCCAAATATTTCACCGATTGATAATGGTTTCTCCACCCGATCTACAATTGGAACCCCCATCGGAACCCCCATCGGAGCACCCACCGGAGCACCCACGGATTTCATCTCCTCAAAAAATACACTCCCCGTCCAATCCGTCCTCGGCAACAACTCTTGTATCTCAGACACTAAATTCTTTGGCAACTTACTCGCAAACTTCCATAAATATTTAAAAAGATCTAAAGTTGCCTCAACATCCCCCATAGCACGATGACTTTCTTTATGGCTAATCTCTAAATCATCCGTCAAAGATTCCAGGCTATAACTTGTTGCTTGGGGATACAGAATTTGGGCAAGAGGAATTGTGTCAATCAAACCTAAAATATTAAGCTTCACTCCATGTGACTTCAAAAAAGCATGATCAAAACCAATATTATGCCCCACAACATACGCACCTTTTATAAGTTTTTCGACTTTAGATAGAACTTCATCTTTCGGCTTACCATATTTTTTAATATCCTCATCCGTTATACCAGTAATAGCGGTAATAATTTCCGGAAGTTCATAATCAATCTTTATAATGTCATCATATCTCTCAATTTCTTTACCATTTTCATAACGAACCACCGCAACTTCAATAATATCATTGCGTTTTGGATCAATCCCACTGGTTTCCAAGTCGAGAACGACAAAGGGTTTTTTGAACACTTTACTTAATTACAAGATTACAAAATTCAAGATTACAAAATTATTGTAGGTTATTAATATACCAATTCCAATTAATTTTGTAATTTTGTAATTTTCAATTTTTTAATAAAAAATTACTCAGGAATACAAGCGCCATCATTACAACCATTTGGGCATTGAATAGGCTCTTGTGTATCAATCTTATGCCCCCATTCCCCATGCTCTTTGCAATAACTTTCAAATACATAACAGTCATCGCCTGCACATGAAGAGTGACCAATAACATACCCTCCTGACGCTTTTTCATCTTTAATAGCACAAGTATCCCCACTAAGATGAATTACCCCAGCATCTGCAACGTCTTTCAGTGCTATAGTTCTGGCTATTCCTTTTTTAAAAATATTCTTTCCATGATCAGAATCTAAACATATGGCATTGGTTATTTGGAAATACAAAACTCCTAATATAATTGCTATAGTCAAAATGATGCCTATTATTAGAAATATTTTTTTATTCATAGTATTAAGTTGATTATATTAATCTTTGTAATTATTTGGCAGACTTAAGAATCTTCTTCAACAACCCAGCCGAATTCTTAAGTTTCTTCATCTCCCCAGTAGATAATGGCACAGGCCATACCTTTTCAGCCCCCTTACGACCAATTACAGTAGGCACACCTACACATATTCCTTTAATTCCATAATAACTGCCGGGTTCAGTAGAAACGGGAACTACCTTTTTTGTATCGTGAAGCACAGCCTTAACAAGCTCCGTAATAACTACACCAATTCCATAATAAGTAGCTCTTTTTCTTTGAATAATCTCATAAGCTGCACGACGAGTCATTTTCTCAATCGCAGTCATTTGCTTTGTGGTAAAAAACTTTTTTATTGGCATGCTGGAAACATTAGCAGTGCTCCAGGCAACAAATTCGCTATCGCCATGTTCGCCCATTACATAGCCATGAACATTGCGAAGGTTCACACCCAACTTTTGACTGATGTTAAAACGAAGACGGGAAGTATCGAGTGATGTACCGGTGCCAAAAACCTGATTTTCAGGTAATCCGATTTCTTTCTTGGCAATATAAGTCAGAATATCTACTGGATTTGAAACCAAAATCACAACGGTATCAGATCTAAGCTTGCCCATCTTCTTCATAATGTTTCTAAGAATGCCGATATTTTTACTAACTAGATCCAAACGAGTTTCACCGGGTTTCTGAGCAGCACCAGCAGTAATAACAATCACATCTACATTTCGACAATCCTTAAAATCTCCACCACTCACGCCACCGGTAGAAGTTCCGATAAGCCCATGACATAAATCCATAACCTCACCTGCCTCACGCTCTTCACTGGCATCAATAAGAATGAGCTCTGCAGCAAGCCCTTTAATCATTGCGGCATAAGCAAAAGAAGAACCGACCATACCTGTGCCAACAACTGCTATTTTGGTTTTATGATTTCCCATAGATATTTAATTAAAAAAATTTAAAATTAAAGATTTAAGTTTTAGTCGAAGCTTTGAATTTTGACCAATTAATATATAGGAATCATATTAATCATTTAAATCAGTGTAATCAGTGGTCAAAATTATAAATGTACTGTCCACCCTCCATCCACAACCAAAGCATGGCCTGTTGTATAACTGGAAGCATCTGAAGCAAGATAAACAGCACTGCCGGCAAGCTCATCCGGAATTGCATAACGACCCAATGGAACTCCTGCTTTAATCATCTGCTGAAACCCCTTATCCTTAATAAGGCCTTTTGTCATATCAGTAACAAAAATTCCCGGGCAAATTGCATTTACCCTGATATTATAAGATGCCCATTCAGCGGCAAGGGTTTTAGTTAACATTATCAATGCAGCCTTACTGCAATTGTATGCAGAGGAAGATGCAAAGGCAGAAATTCCAGCAACTGATGCAATATTTATAATATTCCCTGATCTTTGTTTAATCATCTGCTCACCCACAGCCCGTGCACACATCATGGAACCTCGGAGATTTACATCTAAAATCTTATCCCATTTTTTGTCGGGCAGACCTTTCATCGGGGTAGGAAAATAAACACCAGCATTATTAATAAATATATCGATTTTTTTGAACTTGGATACAGCTTTTTTGATGAGATTTTGAATTTGAATTTTTTTAGTTACATCAACTCTAACGCCCATTGATCTGACGCCTAATTTCTCGATTTCCTTTACAGTTTTTTTTGTATCCAAAACATCTGTAATTACTACATCAGCTCCTGCCTGGGCAAGACCAAGAGCCATTGCCCTACCAAGCCCACGACTTGCACCGGTTACAACAGCTACCTTACCGGATAAATTAAATAAATTTTTTTGCATATTTTTTATATTTATTTTCTTGCCTTTAGATTACAGTATCTTTTGAAAATTTGAAAGTTTGTCCCACTAAGCGGGATCAAGTTTTCAAGTTTTCAAATTTTCATATTTGTAAGGTATCAGTTATAATATCTCCGCAATAAAGATTAAAGATATGCAGCCAGCAGGTTACAGCCCCTACACAACAAAGGGACATAAAAAAGAATCTAGATTTAGATTGCCCAATCTATCAGGAGGATTTAAAAAATGGCTAATTATAATCCTGGCTGTTTTATTCGGATTATTTGTAATCTTTTATTTACTACTAGGAGAACTTAGATTTTTTGCAAATAACTATTTAAGACTTACATTTTTTAGTAAAAACTATCTGATCCTTTTGCAAAATAACTACGAAGTAAGACCAAGTGGAGGATTTATTACCGCATATGGAACTCTCGACACACTATTTGGCTTTCCGACAAACCTAAGTTTCAACAATTCGTATGAAATCGATACCGATACCTATGTAATGCCACCATATCCACACGAAGAGCTCCTAAAAAACGAATGGTATGAGGGCTATACCTTCCGCGATGCAAACTGGAATCCTAACTTCCCAGAAGCCGCTGTGGAATTAATTGGTTTTTATCAAAATAAATTTCCAGATCGTGATGTAGATGGAATGATCGTGGTTAATTTCAGTATGATTGAAAATTTGGTTGAAAAATTAGGCAGTATTACTGTTAATGGCATAAGTTATACGGAAGATACTTTATTCAGCGCAATTACAGATACCGTGAATGATATAGACAGACACAATGAGGAGGCCCTTGCATCAAGAAAAAACATATTAAGTGATCTTTCTGGTATTTTAATCTCAAAAGCAAAATGGCACCCATTTAAAGTAAAAGAGGTGGTTATAGAAGCCTTACATAACAAGGATCTATATTTTTGGTTCGATAGCGGGCTACAAAGAAAAGTTGTTAAAAAAGGTTGGGCAAATGCATTAGAACCCACTGAAAACAGTGACTTTTTAGCCGTTAACATTGCCAATCTTGGAAGCAAAAAAGCCGATAGATATATTTATAAAGAAGTTTATCACTACGTGAACATCACAAAAGAACTTCCAGAAATAACAACCGAAATTGTAATCAGGTATCCCGGATTCAAAAATACCTATGCAGATGACTATAAAGGATATCTGCAACTTGTTATTCCCGGAGAAGCCAACGTAAATACCGATTTAATGGATAGTCGGGTAACAGATAGTGGTAGCTTTAAAATAATTGGAGAGCAAATAATTCTCCCGGCAGGAAGCAAAACAACCTTGGCCTATACATACACTCTTCCGCGTAATCATTTAAATGTTGATGAATATAGATTGCGCCTGATACGCCAATCCGGCGATGAAAAATATGTATGGATAACTGTCGAAGCACCAGCTGATAGATTAATTAAAAGTGACGACTTTGAAACCCGTGAAAATAGAGCAATATTTGCAGACCTATTAACAAATGATCTCGATCTTAGTTTGAATTTATTACCGGATACAGCTTCACCTTATCCAATCGAACAGGTTTTCGATAACGTAAATACAATTAGCATTTATTGGAACGAACCAATCGATCAGGCAACAGGAAATGACGCGTTAAATTATGTAATTACGGATACAAATCAGACCAATTCTGCTATTACCGACGAAGTAAATGTGACATACGCAGAAATTGTGGATGCAAGTGTCAGCAAATTAGAAATTGAAGGTGTAACACTGCAAAATCTCGAGCGTTATCAAATTGAATTAAAAAACATCCGGGACAATTCCGGAAACACAATCGATCCGGATCCTAAATTCATTACCGTGGTGCAGAGGGATATTGGGGAAGAGGAAACAACGTCTGAACCTTGATTTTCTTGATTAAAGGATTCCTTGATTATCATTTGTTTCAACCTACAAACAGATACTCTGCAGGTGTGAGTTTGTATAATGAAAAAATCATGTAATCAAGAAAATCAGGAGAATCATGGTTCAGACAATTAATCCGCCAACGCAGACGTATCCCCCGCATCCTGACCTAGCTCCCACGCCTTCAAAACCCTGCGCATAATTTTTCCGCTGCGTGTTTTTGGAAGTTTATCCACAAACTCAATTTCATCCGTAATAGCAATAGGACCGAGTTCAGATCGTATATGCTTTTTAATCTCATCAATTAATTTATCCGATGGTTCATAACCTTTTTTTAGAATTACGAATGCCTTTGCGCTTTCTCCTTTTACGGGATGAGGCTTACCAATAACACCAGCCTCCGCAGCAGCTTTGTGAGATACAATCGCACTTTCAATCTCCGCATTACCTATTCGATGACCGGCAATAGATAAAACGTCATCACCGCGACCCTGAATCCAAAAATATCCACCTTTATCTTTATGGGCTAAATCATCCGTATTATATAAACCTGGAAAATCCTTCCAATATGTATCGAGATAGCGTTGTGGATTTTTAAAAACAGTACGAAGCATCGATGGCCATGGATTTTTTATCACAAGATACCCCCCCTTACCAGCTGGAACAGGTTTTCCATTCTTATCCACCACTTCAGCCTGTATTCCAGGGAATGGTAGAGTTGCACTGCCAGCTTTAAGAGGCATAGAAGAAAGTGGGCTAATCATAATCATTCCTGTTTCTGTTTGCCACCAGGTATCCATAATCGGGCATCTGCTTTTGCCAATGACTTTATGGTACCAGCGCCACGCTTCGGGATTTATAGGTTCTCCAACCGAACCGAGCAGCCGCAGACTTTTCAATGAATGCTTTTTAGGCCAACTATCTCCATAGCGCATCAAAGCACGGATTAATGTTGGAGCGGTATATAAAATATTAATTTTATACTTATCAACCAGCCTCCAAATTCTATCGGGTTTTGGATAGTCAGGAACACCTTCAAACATCACCGTAGTAACACCGGACATAAGTGGAGCATAAACTATATAGCTGTGACCAGTAATCCACCCCGGATCCGCGGTACACCAATAAATATCATTTTCCTTTACATCAAAAATCCATTCAAATGTACGATGAATGCCAACCATATAACCACCATGTACATGAACCACACCCTTGGGTTTGGCAGTAGTTCCAGATGTATAAAGAATAAAGAGTGGGTCCTCAGCATCCATTACCTCTGTTTTACAAACATCAGGCTGAGTTTCCACAAGTGCATCATAAAAAATATCTCTATTCATTTTCATGGGCACATGCACACCATCCTGCCGTATAACAATTACATGCTGAATGGATGGTGATCCGGAAATAGCCTTATCACATAGCCACTTCATATCAATAATCTTTCCACGACGGTGTCCGACATCCGATGTAATCAAAATCTTTGCCGCTTGATCATCAATTCTCTCACGCAAAGCATTTGCACTATAACCAGCATAGACGACTGAGTGAACTGCTCCGATTTTCGCACAAGCAAGCATCGCAATTGCAGTTTCCGGAATATTTTGTAAATAAATTGCAACCCTGTCGCCTTTTCTCACCTTTAAAAACTTAAGGCCATTGGCCAATTTATTCACCTCCTTATAGAGCTGTTTATAAGTTAATTTACGACGCTTCCCGGAATCGCTTTCCCAAATAATTGCAGTCTTATTCTCAGTAGGCGTTCCAATATGACGGTCTAAACAATTGTGAACAATATTGCACTTACCATTTACAAACCATTTAAAGAAAGGGGCATCGCTATCATCAAGAATATCATGCCACCTTCCATACCACTCAAGTTCCTCCGCCGCCTCTTCCCAGAATTTCAACGGATCTTTGTTGGCTTTATCAATTGTAGCCTTCCATTGCTTGACCTTTGCATGCTTAAGAACCTTCGCACTCGGCTTATAAAGCTTTTTTTCATTGAGGAGCACCTCAGTTAATCCAGTCTTACTCATAGTATTATATTTAGTTTTTATTTCAGATACATTGTAACAAATAAATTAATTAGTTAAATAGAATTAATATTCATAATCCGCGATATTCTGACGTATAAATGAAGCAACAGCCTTTACAGTATCATCTTTTAAAATGGAGGGGCTTTCTGCTACCCAAACCGCAAAATTATAAAATTCTTGTGTTCCTACATTTAACCATTTTTTATTTTTAGCCAAAAAAACAAGAAGTGTAGTTACTGCAATTCGTTTATTCCCATTTTGGAAAGGATGATTTTTAACTAAAAGATAAAATAAAATTGCAGCTTTAGTTGCTAACCCCCTGTATAGAACCTTCTTAGCAAAAGTCATAAAAGGAGTTTCCAAACAACTCTCTAGTTTATTTGGATATCTTGTAGAAAATTTAGGTATCGGCTCATCCCATTCCATGTGCTTTTTTGCAAGGCTATGAGCAAGATATTCTACCTCTTTTAACGTTAATTTTTTTATCATTAGGCATCTTTAAGTAACTTAAGAGTTTCACCATATTCACTAACTACCCTATCAACCTCTCTGTCTATCTCTTCCTTTTTTCTATCGGAAAGCCCTCCTTTTTTGGAAATGTCCATTATTTCATCACGAGAATGATATAATTACGCCCCACCTTAACAGCCTTAATATCACCTGACTTTATCTTATTAAAAACAGACACTCTGCTAATCCCTAAGATTTTTGCAGCCTCTGCAGTTGATATAAAATCATTCATAAAATTAACATATGTTAAGTTATATTCTAATTAACTCATAAGTATATTAACATATGTTAAGTAAAATTTCAATAGAAAATATTTAATGCCACAACCATTGTAAGATGAAGTTGGTAAATTAATAAGGAAATTTGATATAATCAAACAAGTAAAAAAAATAAACAAAACAAAACCATGAAAACACCAAAAGCAGCATATATTATTTATTTCGTATTCACTGCAGTGGGAATAGCTCTTATAGCAGCCGGTTTTATATTCCTTAAAAATACGAATGACTTTATTAAACAGAGCACAAGTGCACCAGGAATAGTTATAGACATGGAGGGCTATGATACATATAAACCAATTGTTGAATTTATAACCGAAACAGGAGAAGTTATTACATTCGCAGGATCAGTTTCAAGCGACCCACCAGCGTATAGCGTTGGGGAGGAGGTGGAAGTTTTATATATTCCGGATAACCCGCAAAGAGCGGAAATAAAATCATTTCTTCAGCTCTGGTTTATGCCGTTAATAATGGGCGGAATAGGAATTATATTTTTTGGAGTTGGATTTGGAATATTTTTATATAGAAGATATAGAAAAAAATTAATTGAAAGGTTAAAAATGTCTGGCAGGGTTATTGAGACTGAATTTGTAAGAGTGAATGTAAATACAAATCTGGCTATAAACGGCAAACACCCCTATAACATAATCACTCAATACAACGAAAATGGCACCGTACATGTTTTTAAGAGTGAAAATATTTGGTATGACCCAACAAATTACGTAACTCAGAAAAAAATTACCGTAATGGTCGACCCAAATAGCATGAAAAAATACTACATGGACATTTCATTTTTGCCTGAGGAAGGATGAATAAATGAAAAAACTACTTATAATCATAGGTATATTCCTAATAACACCAATCACTTACGCCCACCAGCCAAGAATCGTAAGGCAAGAGAGAATAATAATTGAAAATCCTGAAATATCACAGGCTTTTTATGGTGAGCTTATAGGAGAACCTCATTGGTATGAAGTAAATTCAGATAAAGAATTTGAACTATATTTAGGGGTGCTTGTGCCAGATGTCGAAAACATAAATAAGGACATAAGTTTTATAGTTTACAGGGATGGGGAAATTCTATGGGGCTTTGACGGACTTCAGTATGATTGGACATATTTCTGGGAAGAATTCGGAGGTGACGGATACTATGAAGGACCTGAATTAAGAAGTAATGAAAAAAATGAATATCCTATAGGAGTTAAAGTGGAAGGTGGAAAGTATGAAGTAGAAGTTTATAGCCCTGATAACATGGGTAAATATGTTTTAGCAGTTGGCACAATTGAATCATTCCCGTTAAATGAAATAATCAACACGGTAAAAACAATGCCAAAACTAAAATCGGGTTTCTTTGAAAAATCATCATTAACTGCTTTTAATAACAAAATAGGCATGTTTATATTCGGTCCGGCTATAATTTTGCTTTTATTAATCGGAGTAATTATATATCTTATGAAACGTAAAAAATAATATGAAAAAGAAACTCAAAATCCCCGTAGACAACGTAGAGCTTGAAAGCAACCTAGTTATTCCTGATGGCGCAAAATCTATAGTCCTCTTTTCACACGGAAGCGGATCAAGTCGTCTCAGCCCGAGAAATAATTTTGTAGCAGAGGTACTGCAGAAAGCGGGCATTGGAACACTGCTTTTTGACTTATTGACAGAAGAAGAGGATGAAGTTTATGAAACAAGATTTAACATTGGTCTCTTAACAGAAAGATTGATCGGGGTTACAAAATGGCTAATTAAAGAGTTACCTAAAATAGGACCAGCAAACTCCACCCGCCTAAGCCGAAATTCAATTGGTCCTACCAGCCTAAGGCGGGGGCCTTCTACTGGACCTACTATTGGATATTTTGGAGCTAGTACAGGCGCAGCATCCGCATTATACGCAGCAGCTAAAATGGGAGACGTTATTGGTGCGGTAGTTTCACGCGGCGGCCGCCCCGACATGGCATTAAGTGCCTGCCCTGATGTAAAATCCCCTACCTTATTAATAGTTGGCGGAGATGATGTACCGGTTATTGGAATGAATAAAGAGGCCCTGGATGCACTCAGGTGTGAAAAGAAATTAGAGATCATCCCAGGCGCCACACACCTATTTGAAGAAGAGGGAACTTTGGAAAAAGCGGCGGAGTTGGCAAAAGAGTGGTTTAAGAAATATCTCCAACAATAAACATGAATAAAAAGAAAAAAACCGTCGGCATATTTGCATCAGCATCATTTCTTAACGACATGGGCTCAGATATGATTTATCCGATCTGGCCGCTTTTTGTAACTGAAGTACTCGGTGCAAACATGACAGTACTCGGATTAATAGATGGGATAGGTGAAGCAGTCGTTTCAATTTCAAAAGCGGCAGCGGGTTATATTTCAGATAAAATAAAAAGAAGGAAAATATTTATTTGGACGGGATATATGTTTGGTTCTTTGTCCAGAATTGGATATGCATTTACATCTGTTTGGCAATGGCTTATCCCATTCAGGATTCTGGATAGGGCTGGAAAAATAAGAAGTGCACCAAGAGATGCAATTGTTGCAGACATCTCGAACCATAAAGACAGAAACACAAACTTCGGAATTCTGGAAGCAATGGATAACTTAGGCGCAGTATTTGGAATATTAATTTGTATTTTCCTATTCCAGTATTTAGGTTACCGGAATTTATTTTTAATTGCCGCAATTCCATCAGTAATTGCCGTACTATTAATTCTATTCTTCGTTAAAGAAAAAAAAGATAATGGTATTAAGCTTTATGAAGGAATGCGTTTTAAGGATTTAAGCTCAAATTTAAAATTATTTTTCATTTTAAGTGCAATTTTTGAACTGGGCGCATTCACATATTCATTCCTTCTTATCTTTGCAAAAGAATTTGGATTCAAAGTCGCTTTTGTCCCTATCCTTTATCTTATTTTCACAGCATCAGCTTCACTTTTTGCAATTCCTTTTGGAAAACTGGCAGGCAAAACGGGGAGAAAAAGTGTAATAGCAATTTCATTTATGCTATGGGCATTGGTATCAGTTCTTTTTATTGTTTTTCACAATTACATAGCAATTCTGATTGCATTTGTAATATACGGAATGCACAAAGCCGCACTCAAACCCGTCCAAAAAACATTCGTATCTGAACTTGCCGTAAAAAAATTCCGTGCCAGTGCACTTGGAGCATATCAAATGGCAATAGGGCTAATGGCACTTCCTGCTTCACTTATCGCCGGATTGTTATGGGACAAAATTAATATCTTCACTCCATTTTACTTTTCATTAATTTTGACCATCATAGCGTTATTTATGCTGATGTTTGTGCAGGAAAAACCATATTTAAAAAAATTGTAAATTTTGCACCAGGGCAGCTTAAACCACATCTCAAATAGATGATTGACTGAATAATTGTTTTTATGCTAAAATCACACCCTATTTTTAAAGTTGCACAAAAATGAGTAAACTTGAAGATTACGCAAAGGGCCATGGCATAGATAAAAGAGATGTAGGCAGAGTAATACTTTCTGCATCTTTTACAGGTGAGGGTCCTTTTGAATTACTCAGTAGAGAAGAATTGATAGATACTGGAATCAGAGAGGGAAACTCAGAAGCGGCCGTTGTTGGAATGGTCCGTGAAAAAATAGCAGCTCTGCAAAAGCGCAATGCTAGCACCGACAGGTATGAGCAATTGCTTGAGTGGATTGGAGCCTAAAACTAATTAACGAATATTGTTCTCCTTGCCCTCGTGGCAATATAGTGAATTTATATTTTTGAAGTACTTATAAAATATAAAATCATCATTCGATATTATTAAATCAAAAAGAGTATTGTTCGAATAAAGGCAAAATGTCCACATTAGATATATCCTGATGCGCCAACGGTCCTTCGGCAAATTGAGGCTGAGTATCTTCGTACACCTCACGATCTTTTTTATAGAAAATGCCTATTGGAAACTTTTTACCATTTTCAAAGGCCTTCTTAAGTGCAGCATCCTTTTTTGTTACATCGTGCCCAAATTCTGCTAAATTATATGTTTTATCCTGATAAAAATCATAACTCTGAGCTTTTGCATAAGTAACGCAAGGCTGAAGAATATCAACAAATGAAAAACCTTTATGTTTTATAGCCTCTTCAAGCAATTTTGTTAAATGGGGAAGGTCACCAGCATAACCACGAGCAACAAATGAGCAATCTACAGAAAGTGCGAGTGCGAGCGGGTTAATTCCAGGATCTGGTGTACCGAATGGAGTTGAGGGAGTGATTGTTCCTTTTTTCGCGGTAGGAGAAGCCTGCCCTTTCGTTAATCCATAAACGGTGTTATCGCCAACAATGTAAACAAGATTCGCATTACGACGCATGCCGTGAATAAAATGCCCCATTCCTATCCCATACGCATCACCATCACCAGACCAAGTGATTACATTTAACTCATGATTACCGAGCTTAACACCAGTTGCAACAGGTATAGGACGACCATGAAGAGTAATAAGGCCATAAGTGCTAAACCAATAAGGCGAATTAGCACCACAGCCAATTCCGGAAACCAGACAAACGTTATTAGGATCGAGATCCAAATTTACCATAGCCTGCTTCAACGCGGTCTCGATTCCAAAGTTCCCGCAACCCGGACACCAGTTTGGTTTCCCTGTAGGATCTGTGAAGTCTTTAATAGTTTTTGGCATATAATTTAATTTTCAATTTACAATTTTAAATTTTAAAACCTGTTTGTAAATTGTGAACTGTAAATTGTAAATTATTTAATTAGTTTAATTACCCCCTCAGCAATAGCATCAGGTGTAAACGGTCGGCCGGAATAATCAAGAACCTTATCTTGAATTTCAATTCCAACCTTTTCAGCGATAAGACCACCAAGTTGAGCGGAAATATTCCCTTCAACAAGTATCGGATGCTTAGTTTTTTCTAAAACTTCCCCAATACCAGGTTGTAATGGAAGAAGGTATTTAACATGTAATAAATTAGCGGACACGCCATTTCTCTTTAACCAACTCATAGCCTCATAAGCAGGGCCATATGTAGCACCCCAACAGACCAAGGTGACATCAGCGTCTTTCTGACCTTCCAATTTGACGGGGGGAAGTACGTGCTCAAGTGTTTCCATCTTTCGCATTCTGCGTTCATGAATTTTATTACAGTCATCAATCTCTTCTGTAAAATAACCATCCTCCCGATGTTCATAAGATGAAGCGGTATGAGCACCTCTTTTTTGACCTGGAACAGTGCGGGGAGAAATACCACTGGCTGTATCAGCAAATCTTTTAAAGTTTTTAGGAATTTTGTTATCGGGAAGTAATTTTCCACGATTGACCTTTAACTCAGATGTATCAAGAAACGGAAGATTGACACTGCCCTCACCCAAATATTTTTCGGTTAAGAGAATTACGGGACATTGATATATCTCCGCTAAATTAAATGCCTCGAATGCCATATAAAATGCCTCCTCATGATTACCAGGCGAAAGAACGATTTTAGGAAAATCACCCTGAGAAGCATGCATAACCTGACGCAGATCCCCCTGGCCACTGCGAGTAGGTAAACCAGTTGAGGGACCAGGGCGTTGAACTTCTACAATCACTACAGGAACTTCCACCATGCCAGCCAAACCAACAGCCTCTGTCATCAAAGCAAAACCCCCACCGGATGTTGCCGCCATACTGCGTGCACCAGCAAACCCTGCACCAATTGCCATGTTGATAGCAGAAAGTTCATCTTCAACATGGTTGACGGAGACATTGTAATCGCGTGCATGCTTGGCCATGGTATGGAGAATGGAAGAACTAGGAGTCATTGGATATTCGGAAACAAATTTGCAACCAGCTTTAATCGCACCCATAGAAATTACCTGATTACCATTGGCCATAAAAGTTTTAGGTGCATCGGCAATCGATTTAAGTACATAATTAAAATCACGACCAAACTTTTGGCGAGCAAAATCATAACCAGCCTGAGCGGCAGCAATGTTTTTATCGACAATTTCATTTCCTTTTTTCGCGAAAGTTTTGATTAAAAGATCACGAAGTATATCAATTGGATAATCAAGAAGACCTATTACAGCACCAATACCAACAACATTCTTTGCTAAATCTAATCCAACCTTTTCTTTTGCAATTTCGCGAAGCGGAATTGGAAAAAGTTTAATATCATTCTGTTTTTTTAATTTAGCTACTTCCGGATCATAAATAACACCACCACCTGGCACAATGTCAGAAAGATATCGATCTGTAGTTTCTTCATCCAAAGCTAAAACCAGATCAAATTTGTTTAAAAGGCAGTGAACGGGATTTTCTGAAACACGTATTTGAAAAATATTATTATATCCTTTTATTACACTATAAAATTCACCATTACCATGTAACCGCAAACCAGCATGCATGCACAGTTTTGCAAACAGGTGTCCAGGCAAATCCACGCCTTCACCAGCAGTCCCGCCAATCATGAAATTTATATCATTTATCTTCATAATGTAGACACATTTTACATCACGAGCAAAAAAAACTCAAAGAGCAAAAATACCCAACTTGCTGGTTCCGTGGCTCTGATCCGGAACCAAGCAAGTCTGCCTCGCTGACTCCAGAATCCCGCTGAGCGGGAGAGCCAGCAGGCTGATTTTGGGTTTTGAGTTTGGTGGAGGTGGTGTTTGTTTTTGTGAATATTTGTTTCTGCTAAGGTTTTGTTATTTAGCTTTTTACAATTCTTATCAAAAAATATGAAGATAATTTAAAGGAAAAACTTCTAATAAATTCATGAAAAATAACAATATAATGATATTGATTACTAAATATTTAATTTCGGTGGTAAAAAAAACTTCTTTCACCTCTTTACGGTAACTTGAAGCCCCAATAATAGCTACAATGAAGTATATTAATGATAAGACAGATAAAATCAAATCACTAATAGGTAAAGTTATGTGTTCAGCCAACTCCAAATAGACAATCCCAACAGCAAACTTAATACCTGCAAAGAAAAGTAGTATTAAAAATAAAGAAAATATTAAATCTTGTGAGTAATTTTTTGACTTCATTTAGGTGTGTTAAATATCATTTAAAATTAACAAAATGAATTGCGTTACATTAATCAGTTTTATTCTGATCTTCATTTGAATTATCTTCTTTCTCAGAATATAAATCAAAATTAATTTTATTAAAATGTGTATTATCGTATTGGACACTCGATTGAGTTTGAGAATTATTTACATTTAATTGATTATTTTCGTTATTGTTTGTAGCTTCATTTATATTGTCTTTTTTTAACATAGACCTTATTTTGTTCCCAAAAGATTCTCCGGCTTTTTCAACTTTTTCACCTATTTTTCTAAAACTATCAGAAAAAAAGCTAAAGTTATAAACTTTGCCATAGATTATTTTAGTTCCAAACTTTAATCCTTTTTTGCCAGCAGTTTTCACTCCATAATCAACTGTTTGCTCTGTAATTGATTCGCCAACATCAGTATCTGATACTGCCTGATAGAATCCTTTACCTATATCACGGGCGCCACTATAAGATAAAGACCAGCCAACTGCCGCTTTTGCTGGATTTTTTGAAAAAATAGGAAATAATCCTAAAACAGTTTTAACTGTTCCATCTAACATCTGCCCAAACCCCTCCATGGTAACCGCACTCTCCCCAAACAAATCCACAAACAAAACAGGATTATTGAGTGCATAACTATACCCATTCAACATTTGAGGGTTATGAAGAATATCCTGCAAATTTTGCTCGGTTGTTACAGCCTCATCCAAAACCAATGGATCAACCGCAAGAAACCTCCCGATCACCGGATCATAATACCGTGCTCCATAATACATCAGCCCGGTCTCATCATCCAGTTCTTTATCCGTATAACCGTAGCTTTCGGATTCGTAGAGTTCGGGATGTTCTGTTTCTTCGATGATCTGCAGTCTTTCTTCTCCAAAAGGCAGGTAGTCTCTTTTTTCCACAACATTACCTTCATCATCAAGTACGGTATCTACAGAGCCGAGGTGATCGTGGAGGTAAAAGTAGGTGGTTTCTTCATCGGCGTAAACGGAAAATGCGCCACTGAAGATTGTAGTGAGCAGGAAAATGATGGTAAAAATGGGAGCAACAACCTTCTTATAAAAGCGGTTCATGAGTGAGAAGGTTAGCGAGGCTAATTATTATACTTGTATTTTGCTGTTTGTCAATGTTTTTTGATCTTTTTGTTTTATATTGGGGGTATAATAGAAGTACAGAAGAACTGATCATGATATTGACA
>JAHJBZ010000083.1 GCA_018813295.1 Patescibacteria group bacterium
AAATTTAAAATTTAAAATTTAAAATTAAAAAGTTATGCCAATAATCCCAACTGTAATCGACAAAACCCCACAAGGCGGTGAAAGAGTATACGACATTTACTCTCGTCTTCTTGAGGAACGTATTATTTTTCTGGGTTCAGCAATTAACGATGAGGTCGCAAATGTTGTAATCGCTCAATTGCTTTTCCTTGAAAAAGTTGATCCAACCAAAGATATTACAATTTATGTAAATTCTCCAGGTGGGTCTGTTACCTCTACACTTGCAATGTACGACACAATGCAGCTTGTTAAATGCGATGTATCAACAGTTTGCTTAGGTATTGCGGCTTCCGGTGGTTCAATTATTTTGATGGGTGGAACCAAGGGGAAGCGCTACATCCTCCCGCATTCCGAAGTTATGATCCACCAGCCGCTTGGCGGTACAGAGGGGCAGGCAACCGATATTGCAATTCATGCCGATCACATAATCAAAACCAAAAAGCTTCTCAATAAAATGATAGCCAGACACACCGGTACCGATCTGCAGAAAGTTGAAAAAGATACAGAACGCGATTTCTTTATGGCTGCCGAAGAAGCATTGAAATATGGAATTGTGGATAAGATTATTGAATCCAAAAAATAGATTTAAGGATTAAGTCTTAAGGATTAAGCTTGCTATTAGTGTGGCTTATTTCTGCTTAATCCTTATTCCTTACTCCTTAATCCTTTGCTATACTTTGGTCATGTTTAATGTACTCCAAAAATCCAGCAAAGCCCGCCTCGGCCTGCTGCAAACCGCTCACGGTGAAATACAAACACCTTTTTTTATGCCGATTGCTACATCAGGTGCTATTAAAGGCCTAACTATGGAAGAAATCAAGGAATTGGGAGGCCAGATTGTACTTTCAAATACCTATCATCTCCACCTCCGCCCCGGAGAGGATTTGGTGGAAAAAGCTGGCGGCCTGCATAAATTTATGAACTGGGATGGTCCAATTCTTACAGATAGCGGTGGTTATCAGGTTTTTTCGTTATCAAAAATCCGCAAGCTAAAAGCAGATGGCGTTGAATTCCAATCACATCTGGATGGCTCCACAATATTTCTGACACCTGAAAAAGCAATTGAAATACAGATGAAATTAGGATCGGACATCATAATGGTTTTGGATGAGTGTCCTGGAGCGAATGAAGATAGGAAATATGTGGAAAAATCCCTAAAACTGACTACCGAATGGGCCACGCGATGCCAAACGTTTTTTAATGAAAAACGTAGAGACGCATTGCAATGCGTCTCTACAAATGGGGTTGAACCCCATTTGTTTGGCATCGTCCAAGGCGGAATGCACCCCAACCTTCGCAAACAGTCCGCCGAAGAGTTAGTCGAAATAGGCTTTGATGGCTACGCCATCGGCGGACTCTCTGTAGGCGAACCAAATGAAGTAATGTACAAAATGACCGAAGCAACCGTTCCATATCTCCCCGAAGACAAACCGCGTTATTTAATGGGCGTAGGAACGCCGGAAAACATCCTCGAATCCGTAGAGCGGGGGATTGATATGTTTGATTGCGTCCTGCCTACTCGCAACGCCCGCCACGGCCACATGTTTACATCACAAGGCGTAGTCAGATTAAAAAGAGCCGATTATAAAGATGATTTCACCCCCCTCGATCCAAATTGCGACTGTCATACATGTAAAAATTACACCAAGGCATATCTCCGCCATTTATTCATATCAGGTGAGATACTCAGCTTACGCCTAAACACATTGCACAACGTTGCTTTTTATCTGCGTCTGATGTCGGATATCCGCAAAGCGATTAAAGAGGATAGATTTGATGAATTTAAGGAGGAATTTTTAAAGAATTATGTTTCGTGATATATGCGCCCCGAAGGCGCGATTGGCCAATCGCGCCTTCGGGGGGTCTTTTAATTAAAATATGAAGCTCCCCCCACAATCCCAACTCACCGACACCAAATACAACGCCATCCTCAAGATGATCGATGATCTTTCCATAAATCTAAATGATATCGAGGAAAAATTCATCCACGTTGGCGGACATGGTGGCCAAAAAATCAACAAATCCAGTAATACCGTTCAACTCAAGCATCTGCCAACAGGCACAATCGTCAAATACCAAAAACACCGCGCTAGAGCCATGAATCGCATCTTGGCTTTGCGAGAATTATTGGAAAAATTCAATCCGGATTCTAAAAAAGCTAAAGAGATTGAAAAAGTTCGCAGGCAAAAAGGCAGAAGAAAGCGAAGATCTATTGACAAAAAGGAAAATGCGTAGTACTATTTCACCCTTATTTATTACGAACCATTTTTACATCTAAGCACTTGAAAATTGAGCTCAATAGTGATATAAATAAAGTGCACAGATAATACAAATAAATATGATAGAAATGCTAGAAAAATCACAGGGATTTAATTTATTTAAGCCTTATCGTCTTTGTTTTAAGTCAAGCGCTGCTCAAGATGCTCTTAATCGTGGATACGAACAAGCAGATCCTGCAGTAGATGGTGAAGTTCAAAGACCCGGAGCTGTTCTTAAAGGGATTTCACAACAAGACATAGAAGCTTATGTGGATAAGGACAGAAGAAGAGCTCTCCAAGGATTGCTTGCCAGAAGCTCATCTGAGCGTTAAGGTTATTTAAAAAATTTGATATAGTTGCCCCGTGTGTATTTTTATGTGCCAAAATTGGAAGCCTGGTAAAATAAGATTTGGTGAAAACCGTCTTATTTTTTTCAGTAAAGCAGATAGGTTGGGCAGTGGCGAAACGGATGATTCTGATTACGAAGGAGCTTTGCGCCAAATGCAGGCTAAGTTAAATTCAGCAATAACAGGAGAACTGGAAAGGAATTTGTCAGACAATGCATTTTTCGGACCGAATGAAGATAATCGCCTTTTTGTTACTGCAGATGGAGATCTCACTCCAACCTTTTTAAATATACTCACTCAGGCAGCAAGGCAGGAGATAGCTCATGTAAGAAAGCGAATAACAGATGTAACAGAACTTACAGCACGTCTTGAAGATGATTTCCTTATAGAAACATTGATAAGGGACATGTTCCACAACATTCAGGCTCTTATTTATAAAGCCAGACACGACACATTAATGCTTGCAGGCGGTTACAGCTCTTTGATGGAAGGATTTGTTGACTGCAAAGGCACTTTTGGAGCACAGCTTTATGGCGAAATTGTTGTAAGGGCATTTGAAGAAATGCAGGAGACCCGCGAGCCTGCCTCTTTATTGTTTATTGATCTGGATAAGTTTAAACCGGTCAATGATCAGTTTGGTCATGATGTAGGTGATGAAACTTTAAGGTATGTAGGAAAACTAATTATGCAGGCAATCAGAGGCGGTAAAACAGATGATCCTATCCGTTTTAGCGGTGAGGAGCTGGGTATTTTAATGCGCAGTACAACAAGTAAGCGTGCGCTATATCCAGCAGAAAGAATTAGATATAACCTGGAAAGAAATCCATTATTGGTAAGAAAACCAGTTGAAATAGACGAGGATGGAGCTGAGAAAGCAAAGGGTAATGTAGCGCGTGTCAGGAAGAGCAGATTTATAGAAATAATTAAAAATAATGGAATTGAAAAAGTTGAAATTGGAGAAGGTATAAGAGTCCCAAAGTACCTTAAAAATACATTTGATGGCCTGCATGGCAGTGGCAAAGAAATAAATATTGAAGAAGCAGAAGGTGGCAGGGGAATTAAATTAATATTACCCGACCAGCGTGAACCGGAATCCGAAAATAGAATTGTTCTGATTTACATACCGCTAACAGCAAGTATCGGCGTCGCGGAGTTTACAACTGAATTACTGGAGGAAACTGAAGAAAAAATGATGCGTCTCCAGGATACACCAGACATAGAAGAAATAAGAAAGTTATTAGAGCAGGCAGGAATTGAGGGAGGAAAAAGCTATTTAACCGAAGATGAAAATAATATTATTCAAGTTATTCTGGATGGGGATGAAAGAAAACTAATATCATTATTGAACGGAGAGAGTGCTAATATGTTAACTGCCGTAAAAGAACGGTTAAGAAATGTCTTCGTTAAAACCGCATTTAATACTGTTCGCAGTAATGCTGATGAACAAACTTACATAGCAAAAAAAGGCGGCAGAAACTGCATTGCCAGAAAAGGTCGGATAGTGGATGCTAAAGATATTACCGGAGCGGAATTAATGTCCCCAGGCTCTCTGTCTACTCCGGCAGTTACCATAGATGAACCGGAAAATTAATGCAGAAGATTCATCAGCTCTTGATTTTCAGCTAAACCCCCAAGCTCCTTTACATTAGAAATGGTCTGGCCTATTTCCGCAAAATCAACACTGTTTTTAAGTTTATCAAACAGATAAAAAGTACCTATAATCGGCAGAACTATAAAAATAAAAATAATTAATATGCTGATTATCGTCCGCGCCATCGCCCAGTGCGCAGCGCTTTTTTGATATTTAATTATCAGGTCTAGTTTTTCGTCTGTCGACAATTGGTCATTGGTCATCGGTAATTGGTCATTAAGTATTAATTATTTTTACGTTCGCTTCTTTAACATCCTTCTCCGGCATTGCACTAGGCGCACCAAGTGTCAGGTCTTTTGCCTTTTGGTCTTTAGGAAATGCGATAACTTCACGGATATTTGGTTCGCCGGCAAATATCATAATAAGTCTATCAAGCCCCCAGGCAATACCGCCATGCGGAGGTGCACCATAATTAAAGGCTTCAAGCATGTGGCCAAATCTCATCTCCGCATCCTCTGCACTGATCTTTAATGTGTCAAAAACCTTCTGCTGCAAATCCTTTTCATGAATACGCATGCTGCCACCACCAACTTCCACTCCATTTAAAATAATATCAAAAGCAACGGATCTGGCAGTTTCCGGAGAGGAAAGATCCATATCTTCTTCCATCGGCCTTGTAAATGGATGGTGCATTGCGGCAAGGTTACCGGTCTCTTTGTCGTGCTCAAACATTGGGAATTCATTTACCCAACAATAAGCAAAAACATTTTTATCAATTAAATCCAGTTTTTTTCCGCATTCAAGCCTTACCTGCCCAAGCGATTCACATACTGTTACAAATTTATCAGCTCCAAAAAAGACAATATCACCGGTTTTAGCACCTGTTTTATCAGTAATTGCTTTAATCTCCTCATCACTCAAAAACTTTGTAATAGGAGATTTAATTTCACCTTCTTTGTAAACAAAATAAGCAAGCCCCTTGGCGCCGTAAATTTTTGCAATTTCTTCGAGTTTATCAATATCGCCACGAGACCAATCCGCAATTCCCTCAACCTTCAAAGCTTTAACAACCCCACCATCTTTTACTGCCCCGCTAAACACGCCAAATTCACTATCTTTAACTATATCCCCAACATCAACCATCTTCATTTCAAAGCGAATATCAGGCTTATCACTGCCATAAGTTTCCATTGCATCCTTCCAGGTCATAACCGGAAAAGGAGTCTTTAAAATCTTTTTATCAGGTGCAAATTTTTTGCTTAAATCAATTAACAGATCCTCATTAATTTTCATCACCTCTTCCTCATTAACAAAAGACATCTCCATATCAAATTGAGTGAATTCAGGTTGCCTGTCGCCACGCTGGTCCTCATCCCGAAAGCATCTGGCAATTTGAAAGTACTTATCAAAACCAGCGATCATGCTTAGTTGTTTAAGTTGCTGCGGGCTTTGAGGAAGTACAAAAAATCTGCCAGGGTAAATGCGAGAAGGAACGAGATACTCACGGCTTCCTTCTGGTGTACCCTTAATCAAAATCGGAGTTTCCAGTTCAATAAATTCTTCCTTATCCATAAAGTCACGAATTTCCTTAATCATTTTATGCCTAAGCATCATATTATTCTGCAAACGATCATGCCTTAGATCCAAATATCTATAAGTCAGCCTTAGTTCTTCATTTACAGGCTTCTCTTGATCAATCTCAAACGGAGGAGTTTTGGATTCATTTAATACTTCAATCTCATTTATATATACCTCGATTGCACCGGTTTCCATATTTTTATTCTCCTGTCCCTCAATTCTTTTTCGCACCTCTCCGGTTACTTTTAATACATATTCCGATCTAACGCCTTCCGCAATAGCATGACTTTCTTTATGAAATTCAGGATCAAAAACTATTTGAGTAAGCCCATATCTATCCCTGAGATCAATAAAAATAACACCACCATGGTCACGTCTTCTGTGAACCCAGCCGGATAAAGTTACAGTTTTTCCTTCGTCTTTAGCTGTGAGCTGCCCGCATGTATTTGTTCGGTACATCTTTATTAATTACAAGAATTACAAAGTGCATAAATGCACATTATAAAGATTACAAGAATTGTTATTGAATCGCAATGCGAAGCTTTATAATATTTGTAATCCTTGTAATGCCCGGCAGGGCCTTGTAATTAGGCGACATCGACGCCTAAAATACCCTCAATCTGCTCTTTTGTCATAGGGCCTTCACGCTTGATAATTAATTTCTTTTTTTCAACCAATATAACGGTAGAAGGCATGCATACATTCCTGACAGCGCCTTTAAAAATTAAATCGGGCTTGTCTTTAACATTCTCAAATATCTTTTCTACATCCTTACCTATACAGCATGCGGATTTATCAGCTATATTAGCGCTTGTTGTAATAAGCGGCCCGCCAAAAGCACTAAGAAGATCCTGAGTTATCATGTCATACGGAATACGGAGCCCAATGTAGGGAGATTTGGGGAAAAAATAATCCGGAACTTTTTTACCCCTTGGAAGAAGCAGGGTAACAGGTCCGGGAAAAAGCTCCTGGCAAACCATTGATGAGAATTCATCCAATACTGCATAATCTCCAATCTCCGGTTTCATAAAAACCGGAAGCATCATACTCGTAGGCTTATCTTTGCCGCGTTTTTTAATCTGCTGAATTTTTTTTAGTGCTTTTTCATTCATCAAATCCGCTGCTAATCCATAGCAGGTATCAGCAGGGTGTGCGATAACACCACCTTCTTTTAAAATCTTAACAGCCTCCTTTAAACTTTTTTGATTAAATACAGTTCGTTTCATGTCGATTGACGTAATAGTACAGTGATACGATACAACAGGTTTGAAAACTTGAAAACTTGAAAATTTTGTTACAAATCCAATCTAAGCAAAATTATTTTTCAAATTTTCAGATTTTCAAATTTTCATTAGTCGCGATTCCACCCAAAAAACTCACTATTCATATCAGCATGAGGAGTACTTGTCGGAATAAGTCGTACACCTGTTTTTCCTTCCAATCTTTTTGCATCCGCTTGGGTTGGAGTATTTGGAATATAAAAAATATTCATCTGCACGTCTGGATTAGCAGCTATTGCATCTCGGTGGCAATGGGTTGTCCAACGCCCATAACTGGCATCTAAAAAGTCAATCCTATCCAAAGGAAACCCAGATGCTGCTATATTTTCAAGCGGTCTGCCTCCAGCACTATGGCCTTTAGCGGTTATTGAATCAACTACAATAGGCATACCAATAAGCTCATTTTCAACAACAGCTAAAACTTCAGCATGGAGCATATGCATATCATCACCGGTATCATTTCCTCCCGTTAGCATCCAAAAACTATCAAATCCATGTATGTCTGAAGCATTGCCTTTTTTGCCACGCCTTCCTGCACTTAAAGGGTAAACCGTAATTACATTCCTACCTCCTTCACCCAAATTCTGGCTAGCATCTAAAACTTGCCTCAATCTATTTTCACCAGGAGATGTGTGACCAGCTTTTCCTCTATACCTTTCGGAAGTACCAGGTAATTCCGGTATAACCTCCTTAACTAATTGGCTATGAGTACCATGAAAATGGTAAATAATTTCAAATGGGCTAGCTGTATTTACTCCGGATGGAATGTAAATTAAAACATCGCGATTTCCATTGCCTTGCAACTTGCCAATCCATTTGCTCCCATTATAATCACAGCCTATTTCAATTAAACCTGGTTTTACACCATCTTGTTCAATAAGAATATTTCGAGGTCCTAGGTCTAATACAGGCTGACCAGAAGATATATCGTCATCGCTAGCAGTATCAGCAATATCAAGATCTGAAGGAGATAGAACTTCTCCCACATTATGCCTACCGCTTTCGCACGTAGATAACAATGTAAGCGCTAAGGCACTAGCCATTATTGGGCCTGAGAATTGTGAGGGCTTATTAATCATAATTATATACTGACCATATACTACAATAATATAGAAAATATGTCAATAGTTAGGTCAAGCTAGCATTTTTATCAAATTTTATCATTGAAACAAATAAAAATTTTCAGTAAACTAATCAGGAAATAAATTAACGTTTATCATGAAGAAAGCGCCAAAATTCAAAAAAGTGCTCCTACTCGGTTCAGGTGCGCTTAAAATTGGTGAAGCTGGGGAATTTGACTATTCAGGATCTCAGGCAATTAAGGCATTTAAAGAAGAGGGAATCAAGGTCATCCTGATAAACCCAAATATCGCAACCAATCAAACTTCTAAAGGCCTTGCTGATAAAATCTACTTTTTACCCGTTACCCCCTATTTTGTAGAAAAGGTAATAAAAAAAGAAAAACCAGATGCAATCGCACTAAGTTTTGGCGGTCAAACCGCACTTAATTGCGGAGTTGCTTTGCACGAATCCGGCGTTTTAAAAAAGCATAAAATTAAAGTTCTCGGCACGCCCGTTAAGTCCATCCAATTAACGGAAGACCGGGATTTGTTTAAAAAATCTTTAAATACAATCGATTTAAAATCACCTATTAGTTTTGCCTGTAACAATATTGCAGAAGCCAAAAAGGCAGCAAAGAAAATAGGTTTCCCACTTATGATCCGTGCCGCTTTTGCGCTTGGTGGCCTTGGCTCCGGTTTTGCCAATAATTCAAAAGAACTCGATAAAATGCTCCGCAGAGCTTTTGCTGCTTCCCCCCAAGTTCTGATCGAAGAAAACCTAAAAGGCTGGAAGGAAATCGAATACGAAGTAGTCCGTGATAGCGCAGATAACTGTATTACAGTTTGTAATATGGAAAATCTGGATCCTCTTGGAATCCATACGGGCGAATCAATTGTAGTTGCACCAAGCCAGACACTAAATAATCACGAATACCAAAAACTTCGAAACTTGGCACTCAAGGCAATCCGCCACCTTGGAATAGTAGGGGAATGTAATATCCAATATGCCCTTGATCCAAAATCAGACGATTATCGTGTAATCGAAGTTAACGCCCGTCTTTCCCGATCCTCCGCACTTGCTTCAAAAGCCACCGGTTACCCTTTGGCTTATGTGGCGGCAAAATTAGGCCTCGGTTATTCGCTCCCGGAACTCCGAAACAACGTTACTCAAAAAACGTCTGCCTGCTTTGAGCCGGCGCTTGATTACTGTGCCCTAAAAATTCCTCGCTGGGATTTAAATAAATTCCGAAAAGTTAGCGAGGAAATTTCTACGGAAATGAAATCAGTCGGAGAGGTGATGGCTCTTGGTCGTAATTTTGAGGAAGTGCTTCAAAAAGGCCTTCGTATGATTCAAATTGGAGCTTATGGACTCACTCATCATCCATTTAAATTCGATGACTTAGATAAAGCGATTAAAATTCCTACACCTCGTCGCATTTTTGCCTTAGAAAAGGCGTTTGAAAAGGGATATAGCGTCCAAAAGCTCTACAAAATGACGGGAGTTGATCCATGGTTTTTATCCAAAATCAAAAATATCCAACTTCTGTCATCCAAAATCAAACGTCAAAAATCTCTCACAGGAGTCAGTCCTGATTTTATGAAGGAAATTAAGCAGGCTGGTTTTTCGGATAAGCAAATAGGGGATTTAGTCGGGAGTCCGGAGTTAGGAGTCCGGAGTTACAGAAAGAAATTAGGGATAATTCCTGTCGTCAAACAAATTGATACCTTAGCTGCTGAATTTCCTGCAAAAACAAATTATCTCTACCTAACCTACTGGGGCAATAAAGATGACGTTAGCTTCGCAGGCAAAGGAAAAGGCAAAGGCAAGGTAAAAAAATCCATCGTTTTGGGTTCAGGGCCGTATTGTATCGGCTCATCAGTTGAGTTTGACTGGTGTTGTGTAAATGCCGTTAAAACGCTGATGGCTCGCAAACATGAGGCGATTATGATCAACTACAATCCGGAAACTGTAAGTACGGATTATGATGAATGCGACAAGCTATACTTCGATGAACTGAGTTTAGAGCGAGTCCTTGATATACATGACAAGGAAAAACCAGATGGGGTAGTGGTTTCCATGGGTGGCCAGATTCCAAACAACTTAGCAGTCAAATTAGACGATGTCGGTGTTAGAATTATGGGAACGTCCGTAAAAGACATAGACCGTGCAGAAAGCCGGGACAAATTCTCCGCACTGCTCGATTCACTAAACGTCGATCAACCGGAATGGAAGGCATTTACCCGCATACAGGATGCTTACAGATTCGCCGATAAGGTCGGTTACCCCGTGCTCGTACGCCCAAGTTATGTGCTTTCCGGTGCGGCAATGCGCGTGGCACACAATCACGAAGAACTTGAGGAATTTCTTGGCAAAGCCGTCCGCGTAAATACAGAAGCTCCAGTTGTTATCAGTAAATTCCTGGTTGGTGCACGCGAAATTGAAATGGATGCAGTGGCGCATAAAGGCAAAGTCATCATTTACGCAATTTCCGAACACGTAGAAGATGCAGGTGTTCATTCCGGCGATGCCACAATTGTTTTGCCACCTCAACGCACATATCTGGAAACCCTTCGCCGTGTTAAAAAAATTGGAAAGAAAATTGCCAATTCTTTAAATATTACAGGCCCATTCAACATCCAATTTTTGGCTAAAGATAACCACATAAAGGTTATTGAATGTAATCTCCGTGCCAGCCGTTCATTCCCATTTGTTTCCAAAGTCACCAAATACAACTTCATCGAAATTGCAACAAAGGCGATGTTGAATGAGGTCGATACAACCAAACGATACCAAACGGTAGATCTGGATTACGTTGGCGTGAAATTTCCTCAATTTTCATTCCCGCGTCTCAAAGGCGCCGACCCGGTTCTTGGTGTGGAAATGGCTTCAACCGGAGAAGTTGCCTGCTTCGGAGATGATTTAAAAGAAGCGTTCCTAAAGTCATATTTAGCAGTTGGTCACAGAATTCCAAAAAAGAACATCCTTCTCTCAGTCGGCCGCGTACAAGACAAAGTGAGCATGCTGGAAACAGCCCGCCTGATGATAAAACTCGGTTATAACTTATTTGCCACAGAAGGTACGTCAAAATTTTTAAAAGAAAATGGAGTCAAAGCCACTCTCCTTCACAAAGTTTCAACCAAAAAAAGTCCGAATATCGATGAACACCTAAAGAGCGGAAAAGTTGATTTAGCAATCGTGATTCCAACAAAATACGCACATGACGAAATGACAGATGGCTACAGTATCCGCCGAATAGCAGTTGATCACAACACCCCGATTCTCACAAACGTCCAATTCGTAAAAACTCTATTCCAGTCACTTGAAAAGTATGGAATTGAGGATTTGGAGATTAAGGATTGGGAAGAGTACAAGAATTAAATTTGACACTTTTTCAAGGTTTATGGTACAAAGATAACCTGTTTTTGAATTTAAATGAATTATTTAGTATTTAATGATATTTTTGTATGAAGAAAAAACATCACAACTCCCAAAAACGTATTTATATCGAGGATGGTACGTATTTTGTTACAACAAACACATTTAATTGGTGCCCGTATTTCAAGGAACGGATATTTTGTGATTTGTTTGTCGAAAACCTTCGGTTGTGTAAACAGGTTAAAGGATTTTTGTTGTATGCATGGTTTTTGGGTATGATCATTTTCATTTGTTGGTGCGGCCTGCCTGTCCGGTAGGCAGGCTGGGAGAGGAATTTGGTTTGTCGGAGGTGATGCAATTTTTGAAACGGCATATTTCACGAAATATTAATATAATCATGGGATATAAAACCGAACCGAACATCACCCCCGAAGGCGCGATTGGCCAATCGCGCCTTCGGGGTACCGTCCCTCCGGAGGTGATTGAGCAATTCGATGAATATGTTTTAAATTTAAAAAAACAATTCCACCAAAAATTCCCAAACCAAAATCCATACCCCAAATTCAAATGGCTCAAATCATACCGAGATCATTACATTCGCAATGACGATGATTTCGATAAGCATTGGCTTTATATCAAACGCAATCCCGAAAAACATGGACTGCCGGACGATTGGCCGTACATATTTTTAAATGACGAATATGAGGATTTAATTGATAATTGCCTTTAGTCCTCAATCGTCTTCAAATACTCCTTGAGCCTTTTTAAGCCAATCTCAATTTTCTCCACATCAAGCGCATAGCTGAATCTAAGCCTTGTATCATCCCCAAACCAAGTACCGTCGTAAGTTATAATGTTGTAATCGTAATACAAGTCATTACAAGCCTTGCTTGGGTTTTTGATTTTTGGGAATAAATAAAAAGCCCCTTCCGGATTCCATACATCAAGCCCTAAATCGAGCATGCCCTGATAAAAGGTATTCCTTCTCTCTCGCCAGATTTTCAATGTTTCATCCAAAAACCCCTGAGGTACTTTTGTGGCGGCCGCATATGCCGCTTCCTGAGACATAATACTGGTATTCATTGAAGTATGGCTCTTCATCTCAACTATCTTTTCAACCAGATCACCATCCCACGAATGCAGATAACCAACACGGAAACCGCACATGGAATATGATTTGGAAAAAGAATCAATGGTAATTACATTTGGCCCCTGAACACAGTAGTTCTCATCTGTATAAAAAAGATCCTTATAAACATTATCAGATATAACCAAAACTCCTTTTTCCTCACAGAACTTTTGGCATGCTTTAAGGGTCTCTTTATTTTGAACAGTGCCGGTTGGGTTGGAGGGGGAGTTGATTATCACGGCAACACACCCTTCCGCCTGAGCCTTAAAATTCTCAATATCAATTTTCCCATCCACTAGGTCATAATAAACCACTTCCAAGTGAGCAAGGCGTACATTATGTGGATAAGAGTAGTAATAAGGGCGCGGAATAGCCACTTTTCCGCCTTTTACATAAAGAGCTCGCAAAACCAGATCAAGAGCCTCCGAAGCACCATTTGTAATTACAAATTGTTCAGGGGTTGTGTCTTCATATTTAGTGCTTAAAGCATCTCTTAATTTTTGAGATCCCTGCACCAGACAATATTTAAAACACTGATAATTATTTAAAGCTTCAAAAACCTCTTTTGGAGGCGGTAAATCTGGTTGGCCTGAGCCAAAAGAAATTAAATCGTCACCCTGACCTTTTCCAATAAAAAAGGCAGGGCTGTTTATCTTTTTCCTTTCCATGATTTGTATAATTTTATTATTAAAATAATTTTACTGAACCATCATACCTCCAACTTAAAACTTTGCCAATAATCATATTGGCTTTAAAGGGTTGATTTTTTGGCCAAAATTTGTTATAATATTATGATATAAATTAAAAATTAACAAAAAATATCATGAAAACATTATTTAATAATTTTATAGATTTACTATCTAACAAACGTTTTGTGTTTGGCGTCGCTCCTACTGAAAGTGGGCCTGCAGAAGACTATACCGAAGCAGAGCTTGAGGAAATGGGGGAACTTCCTACAAGTGAAGATCCTGAATTAGCTGCATTGCACGAAGATGTAGAACGCGAAAGAACAGTGCAGGCAATGATCGCTGAAATTCAAGAAAAAATCACCGAAAAAGTACTTCCTGAGGGGTTAAATGTAAGATTTATTGGACCTGGTATTTCTATTGAATTTACAGATGAAGAAGGTTTACCAAAAACACTTGCTAGAATTTCTGCAGGCTTGGGCGATGAAACTCAAAAAACTAAGTTTAAGCTAACAGCGCTTCAAAGAATTGGTTCTGATTTTAGAAGTACTGGTGGTGCGGAATATTATGTAGACACAATTGAAGACGTATTAGAAAGGTTCAACTGGCATTATGAAGATGAGGTAGTTGGAAAAGGTGAAAAGATAAGAAAGCTTAGAAGAGAAGAGGAGAGAACAGCTTAGTCATAATATTATAGAGACAGTAGCTGAACGATAATTACCCCAACAATTCCTTCACAAGCTTATTTACCATACCTCCATCAGCTTGGCCTTTTGTTTTACCCATAACTGCGCCCATAACTTTACCAAAATCCGCAGGGCCGACACCTAATTGATCAATGGTTTCCTGAACAATTGCCTTTACCTGATCTTCGCTCATCTGTTCAGGAAGGTATTTTTCTAAAATCTTCATTTCTTCAAGCTCCTTATCCGCCGCTTCTGTATTACCGCCCTTCTGAAAACCTTCAGCAGCTTCTTTGCGTTGCTTAACAGAGCGCTTAATAATACCCATCACAACATCATCGGTCGCCACCATATCCTTACCACTAACTTCATATTTCATAATATCCGCCTTAAGCATCCTAAGTACGCTAAGCGGTAGCTCGTCTTTGGCTTTCATAGCTGCTGTCATGTCTTGTATTATCTGTTCTTTAAGCATTGTAACAACGTTATTGATTTAGTAACTAAAGGGCTTATAACTTATGGGCTCTTCAGTTTTTTGCCCTTAAGTTACTTGTAGTAGACTTTACACCTCAAAGGCGCACCAGAACCTCTTAATTTAAGCGCTTTATCAAGGCGGTCGAATGCGGAGATATAAGCTGCCTCACGCATTGTACATTTATACTTTTTTTGTAAATCAAGAACTCTATCAAGAGATTCCACCATAATCCTTTTTAGCTTTAATTGAATTTCCTCAAGCTCCCAGTAATACGCTTGCTGGTTTTGCAGCCATTCAAAATAAGAAACGGTTACACCGCCTGCATTGGCAAGAATATCCGGAATAAGAACAATACCTTTACCGGAAAGATATTCATCTGCTTCGGCGGTTGTTGGGCCATTAGCAAGTTCAAGAATTATCTTTGCCTTGATATTGCTCATGTTTTTGTTAGTCACCTGATTTTCCATAGCAGCCAGCACAAGTATGTCACACGGCAGTTCAAGAAGTTCTTCGTTTGTCACAGACTTACCTTCCTTGCATTTTGTAACAGAACCTTCTTTTTCTTTACATTTAGCGGCGCAGAATGGATCAATACCCTTTTCGTTATATACTCCACCTCGTGAGTCGCTTACGGCTACAATGGTAAAGCCCATACCGTGAAGAATTTCCGCTGCAAAGCTGCCGGCATTACCAAAACCTTGAACTATAACTTTTGTACCTTCTGCCTTGATATCATTTTTCTTCATATATTCCTCAAGTACAAAAGCTCCGCCCTGTGCGGTTGCGGTATTGCGGCCAAGCGATCCGCCAACCTCAATCGGCTTACCGGTTACAACACCAGGCTGATATTGATTAACTAATCGGCTGTATTCGTCCATAAACCAAGCCATTATCTGGGCATTGGTGTACATGTCAGGAGCGGGAATATCATGATGCGGCCCAATTATCTGATAAACAGCCTGCACATATTTACGTGTAATTCTTTCAAGTTCTCCTTGTGAAAGTTCCTTTGCGTTACATTTTACACCACCTTTACCGCCGCCATAAGGAATACCAACAACAGCACACTTCAGGCTCATCTCCGTAGCCAAAGCTTTTATTTCATCCAAATCAACTTCAGCCAGATACCTGAAACCGCCCTTAAAAGGGCCACGAAGCTCAGAATGCTGTACTCGATAACCTTCAAAAACCTTTAAGCTCCCATCATCCATTCGAACAGGAAGAGACACTATTAATGTTTTTTGAGGTTGAGATAAAATATCCAGGGTCTCCTGATCCAAATTCATGATCTTGGCGGCCTTGCTCATGTTCTTAAGCGTATTTGCGTAGAAATTCATTTTTTTATTTGGTTAAAAATGTAAAGGACAAGTAAATCTAATTTAGTCCTGTTCATGTTTTTTTTCAAGAGTTTAACAATTGACATGTGACATTTAATATTTGACTTTTTTAGTCAAAGGTCAAAGGTTAATTGTTAAATGTAAATCCGAAGAATTCTCTCGCCAATTCGTGTCGTCACCTCATAATTAATAGTGCCGCTCCACTCACCAATATCTTCAGCAGTGATTTGATTTTTGCCCTGGCGTCCAATTAACACAACTTCATCCTCAAGTTTCACATCAGGTATATCCGTAATGTCCACCATTATCATATTCATGCATATGCGGCCAAGTACAGGCGCTTTTTCCCCCTTAATAAGTACAAATCCTTTACTGCTTAAGGCTCGCACATATCCGTCATAATATCCAACAGGTATTACGGCTATTCGTCCATTTCTTGGCATTTCATAAGTACAGCCATAACCAATAAGAGAACCTTTTTTAACTTCTTTTACCTGGGAAACAATCGATTTCCAGGTCAGTGCTGGTTTTAAAGTTATATTAATCCCAGCGCGCTCAGCAGCATTTAAAGTTTTTTCACTTGGCCACAATCCATAAGCCCCAATACCAATTCTCACAAAATTAAAATGGGCTTCGGGGAGTAAAATAGCTGCTGCCGTACTTGCACAATGGCGATAGCGAGGCGCATGCCCACCTTCCTCAATCATTCTGATTGCCTTTTTAAACTCCTTGAGCTGGTAAAGGGCATATTGATGATTTATCCGATCTTCCAAATTCGCAAAATGGGTAGATATTCCAGCAACTTGAATCTTCTTGCATTGGTCTAAAAGTTTTAAGATACCCGGCAAATCTTCAAGTCTTATCCCTTGGCGATGGTTACCAGTCTCAATCTTAAGATGAACATTCACCTTTTTATCCACTTTGCCCAAAGCCTTAATCGTCTCCTTATTATAAACAACAAGATCACACTTCAACTTAATCACTCTGCCTAAATCCGATAATGGAGTGTAGCCCATTATAAGAATAGGGGATTTAAGCCCAGCCTTTCTGAGCTCTTCAGCTTCAAAAAGGGCATTTACGCACAAATAGTCCGCCCCATTTTTCTCAAAAATTTTCGCACACTCAATCATTCCATGCCCGTAGGCATTAGCCTTAACTGCCACACCCAAAACAACATCCTTTCCAAGCAACTTACGAAAAGTCTTAATATTGTGAATGAGAGCCGCCTTGCTGATTTCTACCCAACTAAGTTCCATGTGACCCATTTTATATTGATTTAACAATATTGAATAGCGATTTTATAAGTACTTCAAAAATCAAATATCGTTAATCAATATTCGTAAATCGAGCATCGAGTGCTAACGAGATGCGATGGCGGTGTCTCCTCTAACAAACTTAGGCTGATCCGCCTTAACCATAGTTAAAACATTCGGGTCGCTTTGAATACCCTGCAAAGATTTAACCTGAGCGATTTGCATATCCCAGATTTCATTTTCAGTAAGCAGCTTGGAGCGTCTTAGTTCCAGACTTTTTAGGGCATAACCTTTTGTGGCGTTACGGTTTGCGTGAGCCAAATATACAAGACTGATAATCGCTACAAGGATTATTGTAACGAAGACAAGGGAAGTCATCCCAACCTCAATTTTTTGTGACAGGGTTTTTCTACGCACGTTATCAGATGCTTTATTTTCAATAAATAATGCTGCGGACATGTGTTTATGTGTTTGTATTGGACAATTGAGGTTGATCATATTCGCTCCGCAACCCGCATTTTTGCACTGCGTGCACGCGGGTTTTTAGAGACCTCAATACCTAGTGGTATTATAGGTCTTTTAGTTAAGATATAAAGTTTTTTTTGAAAATTGCATTGACAGACAGGTAGTTCCTTTGGGCAGATACAATCTTTGGCGTAATATCTAAATTTGTTTTTAACTATACGATCTTCAAGCGAGTGATAAGAGATCACAACTATTCGTCCTTTTGGCTTTAATAAGTTTATGGCTTTATCAAGCGCTTTTTCGAGAACCTCAAGCTCACGGTTTACATAAATACGAAGCGCCTGAAATGTTCGCGTGGCTGGATGGATCTTTTGTTTGCGCGCCATCGTACTTGCTATAACTCGCACAAGTTGCAACGTACTTGTGATCGGCTTTTTTTTACGAACATGAATGATTTTTTTAGCAATTACTCTTGAGCGACGCTCTTCACCATATTGATAAATAATATCCGCCAGATCCTTTTCGTTATATGTGTTGACCACTTTTTCAGCTGTTAATTTTTGTCTCTTGTCATATCTCATATCCAGAGGACCATCTTTCTGGAAAGAAAACCCCCGCTCCGGATCATCCACATGGGGGGATGAAAACCCAAGATCAAACAAAATTGCATCAACTGGTTTCTTAACGTAATCAGAGAAATACTCAAAGTTGTCATGAACGTAGGTAACTTGATCTTTGAATGTTTTGAGTTCAGATTTTGCAACCTTTAGATTGCCCTCATCTTGCTCAAAAGCTGTTAAACGCCCCTT
Organism: Patescibacteria group bacterium; assembly: GCA_018813295.1. Lineage (GTDB taxonomy): Bacteria > Patescibacteriota > Gracilibacteria > UM-FILTER-43-11 > UM-FILTER-43-11 > JAHJBZ01. Next base: position 18,368 of record JAHJBZ010000083.1, read on the forward strand.
TGGTCCGATTTTCTTGAGTATTTCAAGGCTATGACCGCCAAGACCAAGCGTACAGTCAACTACATGCATACCTGCCCTAAGATTTAAATGATCAAGAGTTTCCTGAAGCAGCACCGGAGTGTGATAAAGTTTTGACATTTTTTGATGTTGAAAAACAGATATCCCCTTTAATTGTCAAAAATAAAAAACAACGAAAAAGAGCCTAAAATAAGCAATAAGAAGGGGAGTACGTGTTCAAAAGTTGTATACAATAGGTTCATAAATTGTAAAAATTTTATGTTAGTTTTTCGCTTCCTCTTACAATTTAAGTTGTATACAAATTTTAGTCAATAACAAATTTTGTGTTCAAGCGTTCAGCGTGCTCTAAATAATAAAGAAGTGTACACATTTTTTGTACAAAAATTATTTCCACTAAGCCAAAAAACTTGAATTTAGGGGGTGCTGAAAAATGGGTTGCAATAAATTAAATATATTTTAGATTCTTGCTATTTGGAATAAGAGAGATTTCTCGACTTCCCCCGCCTAGGCGGGGTCACTCGAAATGACAGTAAAACTGTGAGGTGGGGCAGCGATTTTGTTTTGCAAAATCGCTGCCCCACCCTAATATAGGCCGTCATTTCGAACGAAGTGAGAAATCCCTTAAGGATACCAATTGACTCAAGAGAATAAATATCATAGAATAACCCCCATTCCTTAAAAACACAGGTATTGCACCGAGGGCATTAGTGTCTAGCGATTTGCGGTCATCTCGATCGTAGGTCAGCAGGCCTAGAACCTGGTTCCCCCGGTGCTTAAAAGGGGGGAGAAAAAAACACACGGGAGAACGAAATGAAGAACCTGACCCCCCTGGCCATCGCCGCCCTGATCACCATCCTCTTCGCCCTAGTTGGCTGCGAGCCCTGTTCGCCGGAAGGCTGTCAGGACGACTGCGAGGGGGTCGGTTCCCTCGCAGTCATGACCAACCTTCCCGAGGGACACTGGGATGTGTACACCTGCGGAGGTGACCGCCTGGATGCAGGCCCCAACATCATCGGCGAGGGGGCGGAGGAGACCGTCCATACCCTCATCGCCTGTCAAGAGGCACCTGGCTTCTGCTACAACATCGTTTTCGGAGGGGTGGAGGACTACTACACCCCCGAGATCGAGGAGATCCTGCTCCTTGCCGGACAGCAGGAGCGCATCCAGGGAGAGTACGTCCCCATGGAGTGAGGATCCTACCTCCCTCATCCGTCACCACAGGGAACCAGCCAAGCGGGCCCGGTCCGATGTTCATCGGACCGGCCTGCTTCCCCAAATAAACGAAATAACGAAGCAACGAAACAACGAAATAACTTTATTTAAAAATTAAAAATTAAAAATTGAAAATTCTCGCAGAGTGTTGTATCGTCTTTTCGTTGTAACGTTAAAATATGCACAAATTAATAACACAAGAAAACGGCCTTAAAATTATCCTAAGTCCAATTGAAGGCACTAAATCCTGTACAGTACTTTGCCTCGTTGGCGCCGGTTCCCGATTCGAGAATAAAGAAATTAACGGCATCTCTCACTTCTTGGAGCACATGTTCTTTAAAGGAGCAAAAAAATATAGAAACGCTGCCGAAGTTGCATCTGCAATCGATTCTGTTGGTGGTGATTTTAATGCTTTTACCGGAAAGGAATATGCAGGGTATTTTGTAAAACTTGCATCTCATCAAAAAGAAGTGGCGTTTGATGTAATCGGAGACATGATGATAAATGCCACATTCCTCCCAGAGGAAATCGAAAAGGAAAGGGGAGTAATCCTGGAGGAATACAATATGTACCAAGACACTCCTATGTACCAAGTAGGGTGGGATTTTGAACGCCTACTCTTTGGCGATCAGCCAATGGGGTGGGATCAAATAGGAACCAAAGAGATAATCAAAAACTTAACCCGCGAGCAGTTTCAGGATTACAAAAATTCCCTCTATACACCGGATAACACTGTAATCAGTATTTCAGGAGACTTCGATGAAGCGGAAGTTATGGATCTTGTGAAAAAATATTTTGCTTTTGAAGATGAAAAACGCGCAAGGCATTTCGAAGAATACAAAAAAATCGAAGCTGATAAAAAAATTATTTCCCAACACAAAAAAACAGAACAGGGTCATGTAATTATCGGTGTGGAAGGTATGTCATATTTAGATGACGAAATCTGGACGGAAAAAATATTGAGCGTAATCCTTGGCGGAAACATGAGCTCCCGTATGTTTATGAATGTACGCGAGGCAAAAGGTCTTTGTTATTACATCCGCACAACAACTGATGACTATACAGATACCGGAGCTATCTCCACTTCCGCTGGTGTAGATCTGTCTCGAGTAGATATGGCAATCACTGCAATCCTGGAGGAGTATCGCAAAATTATGGAATCACCTGTAGATGCGGATGAGCTAAATAAGGCAAAGGAATTTATGAAGGGTAAAATTATCCTCCGCCTGGAAGATAGCGAAGAGTACGCGCATCTAATGGGTAAGCAGGCACTTCTTTATCCTGAAATCGATAGCGTTGATGAAATTTTGAAAAAAATAGATGCAGTTACTGCAGAAAGCGTACAAAAATTAAGCCAAAAATTATTTGCCGAAGAAAACCTCCGCCTTGCAATGATCGGACCGTTTAAAAATGACAAACACTTTGCAGGACTTTTACATTACTAATTTTTAGTTTTTAATTTTTAATTAACATGGAAAGAACTCTCGTACTAATAAAACCAGACGGTATCCAACGCGGTCTTGTTGGTGAGGTGACAAAACGCCTTGAACGAAAGGGGCTAAAACTCGTTGGAATGAAAATGATGCATCTTGAGGATGCGATAATTTTAGAACACTACGCTCATCTTGTTGATAAACCATTCTTTGAAGGTATGAAACAATTTATGCAAAGCACTCCGGTAATAGCCCAATGCTGGGAAGGTGTAGAAGCTGTCGACGCTGTCCGCATAATAGTCGGTATAACAAAAGCCAGAGAAGCCGATGCCGGCTCCATCCGCGGTGATCTTTCCATGGGCTTTCAATGCAATGTTGTGCACGCATCAGATAACACCGATAATGCAAAACGAGAAGTAGAAAGATTCTTTAAAGAAGGGGAATTATACGATTACGACAAAACCGAGTACATGCATGTGTATTCGGATGATGAGAAATAAATTCGCTTACGCTGTAGATACGTCCCGATTACGGGACTGCGGATGCGGCTTTGCCTGTGGACAAAAACCACAGCGAAGCGAATCCACAACGAAGTGCATCCACAGCGCAGCGAAATAATATAGGCTTTACTAGGCTTTACTCGGTATATATCAACGTAATCTTTATCACCCCAAAACTATCCTGCTCAATGCCTAACCCAAGATTCACCCAAGTGGATTCAAGGATTTGTTCATTTTCGGCAATCTGCTCTTTGGCGTCTCCGTAGCTGGTATTGCCTACAATATAAGTTCCTAAAGAAGCGGTAATTCCGGCATTGTGAATATTATCTATCAAAGAATCTCCGCCGGGGGAATTGAAGTCAAAAAAGTCCTGATCAACCATATCACCACTCCAGTCTTGGGCGATGTTGTTTAAGTTGCTTTGAAGGGTGTAGTCAACAGCTTTGTTTGCGTTAATTGCGCTTAAAATATCATTTCTAAGTCCACTCAGATCACTTAAATCAATCGGATCAGCTGAGAATATCTGCACGAAAATATAACTGCCATCACTTGCTTGCGTGATTCCAAATCCAGCCCTTGTCCATTCATCAGAAAGGATATTTGCTCTGTGCAAGGCGCTGCGCATTAAACCATACTCGGCAAGTTCCAAAGTTGTGTCTTTAGCAATATTTTCGGCAACTACCTGGCCGATTGCATAGTTTTTTCTGATATCATTTGCACTCATACCACTCTCATCCCAATGACTGAAGTAATCGTTATTCACCATATCATCACTGCGGTATTGGGCGAGCTGGCTTAAACTTGAATCCAATGTCAAAGAGCCAAGCCCATGATCCTGCCTGTCAGCATTTACCAGAGTCAGCATTTGATTTCGGAGTGAATTTAAATTACTGCCCAGGGAGGCTGGCTCTGAGCTCGCAAGCTCAACAGGATTCGGGAGAAGGGGATAATCCCCGCCTGGATAAAGCGGGATGTTAAGCACGGCAAGCCCATCAGCATTATTGATTTCCGCAAAATGAATGGCATTACTGGTCGGTCTGTAACTGAGGTTTAACTCAGAAGCTGAAGCGCTGAAAACTTCAATTCCATTTGCATTTGTATAAGAGCTGCTTGGACTGTCCAGCTGAACTTGCTCCACCTGTCCATTTGGCAGAATAATTGCCCCTTCAGCATCAATAGTTGTTTTGGGATCAACGCTGATTTCAAAAGTTTGTGATGTGCTTATTGTGTCAGGTAAATCTAAAACTTCCACTTCATCTTCCTGAATTATGTATTCATAGTGCACTACAGCATCAAAAGAAATGCTTGCCGCATCACTCCAGGTAATAGAAGAAGTCTGTAGAATCGAATCACCACTTATCTCCGATCCCTGAATATAAAGATCTACATCATCTTCATCAAAATCTTCAAAATGCCGGTAATAAGGCGTGAATTCATCTGAGTTGTATAAAAAGTAAACAACAGATTCACTATCTTGAATAAAAGTAAGTTTAAATACATCATAACCGCTACTACTCCAATCAATAACCGTTTCACCTTCTTCTAAATTAATATCAAGCCCGGATGGGGAAACAAGAGACGTGTCCTCGCCTTCTGCGATACAATTATTTTCCAGCACCTCAATATCTTCAACAACGCTTGAGCCGGATTCACCTGGGAGAATGCCCAATCTAAATGTTCCGGTATACGGAAAAAAAACACTTATCTTAAACTCATTGTTAACAGCAGGGGAGCTGAATGAGTATTGCTCGTCATCCTCATCAATTAAAAAAGCACTTACAGTGCTTGTTGAACTACTGGTAGTGCCCGTGAGAACTAAAACCTCTCCCTCCAAATATGTGTCGGGAAAGGTGCCGTCCAGCGTAATGTTGTCATAAGTAGTTTTGGAGAGAAATTGTAGATCATCTTTTTCCGGGCAGTCAGCTGCCTGGCTCAGCAAATCAGCTGATAAGTCAGTAGCATCCGAAGTTTCATCTGGGTCCCAGCCGGCTGGTGGATTTTCCGGAACAATAGAAACAGTTATCACCCCGCGCGAAAGGGATGCGATGTGCTCAAAAGCCGCCTGGCTCAAATCCAGAATTCTTCCTTCCACATATGGCCCGCGGTCGGTAACTTCCACATAAACATATTCATTATTCTCAAGATTGGTCACCTTTAACCAAGTTCCAAAAGGATATGTAAGGTGAGCTGCTGTATAACCGGAAGCATCAAAAACTGCACCACTGGCTGTAGTTTTACCGTGAAAAGCTTCTCCATAATAACTGGCCTGTCCCTCCTGATAACCTTCAGGTTTTTGGCTGAGGCGGTACATAAGTTCTGCAAGCAAACCTCTGTCTACAAGTTGTGCAGGGTATACATTTTCCCCGGAGCCTTCATCGAGCAAGCTGATAGAAGCCGCATAGGAAAAATAAGGTGCATACCAGCTGTCTGCCGGCACATCCGGATGAGGATTACTGCCTGGGGCACTCACATTTATATCATTTGTTTCCAGCATCATTTTAAGTGCCTCAGCCAGATTCACCGTATCACCAGGGCGGAACATGCCTGTATCATCATCACCTTTTACTATTCCTAAATTTTTAGCCTTGCTTACGTATTTTGCATACCAGGACCCGTGCATTACATCCGGGAAAATGTCCTGCTCCTGAATTTCCGGAACCAAAATATCTGAACCAAGAAGTAATATCTTTAAAGCCTCAACGCGATTCACTGCCTGCTCGGGCTTAAAACTCCCATCCGCATACCCCTCCACAGTCCCGTTCTCCTGCAGATACATAATAGCTTCATAATTTGGATGAGAAGTGGATACATCGGAAAAAGCAAACGCCCCCAGAGCTACTTGGATAGGAATTATTAAGCCAATGATTGCAATAAATAGTTTGTGATAATTAGACATAATTTTTTTTAAATTAACGCGGATATTATACCCTAACAATTCCCAATGACCAATTTCCAATTACCAAATTCCAAACAATACTCAATAACCAAAATTTAAATTTCAAAAAATATTGAGCTGGCTCCATGGTTATACCTGGAGTCAGCTCTGTCTGGTTAATCTGCCTTGCTGACTCCACGTACCCCGCTAAGCGGGGGAGCCAGCAAGGTTTTGGAATTTGGAATTTGGAATTTGGGAATTTTGATATATAGTTATTACATTAAAATTATGATTCATAATACGTATCTATTAAGCATCGCTATCGCAACAGTTTTCGGATGGGCATCCTGGGTTTTGGTGATAATTAAATTAAGCCCATTTGCAAATCCCGAACTATCCCTCACACTTTTTTACGCCAGCCTGTTCATCGCCCTGGCCGGCACGCTTACGCTAATTATCTACCACCTACGCGCTTGGCTGAATAAAGGGGAAATTTACAACGCTCACTTAAATACCGCCCTTCGCCAAGGCGTCCTGCTCTCCGCCATGATTTCAATCGGCATTGGTTTCCAACGCCTAAAAGTCCTGACCTGGTGGGATGGGATATTACTCCTGGCTATCGTCTTGATGATTGAGTTTTATTTTATGTCGAGGGATTAGCAGTTGTCTGAACCATGATTCACCTGATTTTCTTGATGATCATGATTTTTTTATTATACAAACCAGTAGGCCGGGATAATTATCCCGGCCTACGGTATTTTTGTTTGTACGTCAAAACGATGAAAAATCAAGAAATCCTTTAATCAGGAAAATCATGGTTCAGACAATAATAGTTTTTATGCAAGCTTTTTAGCTAAATACTCCTGTAATTTGTTAATTTTCACCCTCTCCTGCTCCATTGTATCTCGATCACGGACGGTAACGGAATTATCCTCCAGGCTGTCAAAGTCAAATGAACGCAATATGGCGTGCCTATTTCATCTTGTCTGCGGTAGCGTTTGCCTATTGAACCGGTGGTGTCAAAATCAGTGCTGAAGTGCGGTGAGAGTTTTCCCCACAATTCCTTAGCTTTGTCGTTCAATTTATTCACCAAAGGTAAAACTGCTACTTTAAATGGTGCGATATTTTTGTTTAATTTAAGAACAACGCGAGTTTCGGCA
>JAHJBZ010000084.1 GCA_018813295.1 Patescibacteria group bacterium
AGGAGTGGGAGTTGTGATCGGACATCGCTGACTCCACGTACAACATGGAGCCAGCTGGGGTTGTAGGAGTGGGAGTTGTGATCGGGCATCGCTGACTCCACGTACAACATGGAGCCAGCTTGGTTTATTGGGTTAAATTTAATTGCTGGATTAATGCTAGCTGTTAGGAAAAAGTTTATTAGCTAATCCACCACCCTTTTTCCATATTTGGCTGTAAGCACGTTCCATTGCTACTCTTCGTGCTTTTTCGTGGTTAACTTCGGGGAATATTTGTGATGGGAAGAGCAATTCAGCTACGCCTTCATCAAAGAAGCGTCTGGCTTGGTATTCCCCCCAACTAACGTCTTTTCTATATGAATAATCCGCAAATCCATCTGGCAAGAAAATCTGGAATTCAAAACTTTGTCTTTCACCATTTGATGTTGTTATACGGAGTTTAAATTTTAGAAATTTAACTTTTTCGGAACTGCTTTTGCCTCTCCCCTCAAATTTACCTTTTCCCTCCAGATTATCTTTCCATTCTTCTATTACAATTAGTTCGCCGGGGTTTTCTAAAGCTTTTTTAATTTTTCTGTGCTTTCTTGATCTGGATTTGTGTCTGTTTGCATCCCACCTTGGACCTTTACTGATTCACCTTGTTCTTTTAGTTGTGCCATGACACCAAAGTAGCTCTCCTGCATTCGAATATTGTGTTCTAATTGAGTTTTAATATTGTTTTGAAGTCGTTCTTTAAAAAGTCTGAAGAAGTCATCCCAATCTTCTCTGCAAGCAAAAACCATCCTTATTCCATTTCTGTCCGTATCTCTTTCTCCAACTTCTGCACCGTAGCGCAGTGCTTTCATTAAACGAGCAAGTGTTGATTTTTCTCGTGGAATTGTATAAAAATGTATTTCGCGCTTATTGCCACCTCGTTGGTTTTCTACAGGTGCTATTCTTGTGGCAATTGGCGTTACTCGCTCCAGGGCTTTTACTCTTCCTGGTTTATCTTGTTGCATTGTAGCAGAGATGGTTTTATGTTCTTTGTCTTTGGAATGTTTAGAAACTAAATATCTTTTTACGGCTGCAGTTCGTTTTTGACCTTTGGGAACAGAAATCATTTGATCATTCATAAATTCCATCATATCGCCTAAAGCGTCTTCATGGTTTTCATCGTCTGTGCTGTAATCTTCATGTTCACCAATTAGTTCCATTAATAACAGCTTTCTTCTGGCTTCATATCGGGTTCTTGGGTCTAATGTGTCATCGAATGCCATAAATAAAAGCTTGGCTGCGTCATTGCAGGTCATAACTTCATTTTTTAAACTAAGATGGTGTTCATAATCCGGAAAAAAGTCTTTAATGATTTCATGTATTCCGTCGTCACTTTTACGCCCCATTTCTCGGAGTCCGTAGTCTCTTTTTTCTGGAACAAATTTCTTTAAAAAACCTAAAGTGATTAATATTCTTTCGCGAGTTTGATCTATTAGGCCTTTATTTGTCCGTTCATCTAAAGATGCAACTGTAGGCAAATCACGTAATCGCCCTATTCCTGTTAAGTTTTTGATGCGATTTACAAATGTAGCTAATTGACCAGCTTGCCTTGGGTATCTTGCGATAAACTCATCTCTTGCTTTTGTGTCATAACTTGACATTTCTTCACCTGTCCAAGGGTCAACTATTGGCAGGGGCGTGTTTGCCCCATTTCCAAGGGCAGCATACCTTGGATTGTGTTCAACTGGATCGAATCGCCTACCTGTGCTTTCGGGTTTTTTAAATTTTTTCATTCAAGAAAATCATAGGGATTGAAATTATACTAGTTTTTTATTGTTCTGTCAAAGTTTTCTCGTTGTGGAAAAGGGACGAGTCTTAGTATCATTACATAAAATAAATATATAAATTATGCTCACTTATATTCTCTTCATTCTCGGTTTCGTCTTTTTAATTAAAGGTGCGGATTTATTGGTGGATGGATCCAGTGCAATCGCCAAACGCCTTGGTGTTTCAAATTTGGTAATTGGTCTTACCGTTGTTTCTTTTGGAACATCTGCTCCCGAATTACTTGTTAATGTGATAGCTAGTTTGCAAGGCGCTAGTGATATTGGAATTGGAAATATTTTGGGAAGTAATATCGCAAATATTTTTCTTATATTAGGTGTGTCTGCATTAATCTATCCCCTTTTAATAAAACGGAATACAACATGGAAGGAGATACCTCTCAATTTATTGGCAGCGGTTGTTTTGTTTGTGATGGCGAACGATATGCTGCTCGATAAAATGCCAAATTCAATTTTAACCAGGACAGATGGCTTTATCTTAATAATGTTTTTTGTGATTTTTATTTATTACACATATGGTTTGGCGAAGTCAGAGAAAAACGGTATGGGGCAGTATAACCATAAGCCGTGGGCAAAGGCGATCCTTATGACAATTGTCGGCGTTATCGGATTGGCTTTTGGTGGTAAGTGGGTGGTTGATGGTGCTGTTGAAATTGCCAGTATGTTTGGTTTGAGTGAGGTTTTAATCGGTTTAACAATTGTTGCAGTCGGCACCTCTTTACCCGAACTTGCAACCTCTGCAGTTGCGGCCTACAAAAGAAATACAGATATAGCTGTTGGTAACATTGTGGGATCTAATATATTTAATATTTTCTGGGTGCTTGGTTTGAGCGCAATGATAAAGCCAATGCATTTTGCCCCAATGATCAATACAGATATTTTGGTTTTTGTTGTTGCAACAATACTTCTTTTCTTCTTTTCTTTTACCGGAAAAAAACGCAAACACTGCATTCAGCGATATGAAGGAGGGATATTTTTGGCGTGTTATGTGGCTTATATTGTCTTTTTGGTTATGCGAGGATGAGACCTGCTCCTTTGTCGCGTGGACCTGCTTCGCGTGGACCTGCTTCGCGTGGATTCCACGCGTAGCAGAATGTTGTTGACATATTTTTGATTTGTTTGTAGGATAATCGCCTTGCCCTCTTTTGAGTTTGGCATAGGCGGCACTTTGGTGCCGGTGATCTTTTACATAGATACAACGATTGTTGATGCTCCTGGTTGAGGGCCATGAGAGCTCCGATCGTTTATCACGGGTGACTAACGTGCAACTGTATGCTGTGGCGAAATCTGCTATCCGCTACCTCACTGTCTCTGCTGCTACTGCTATGCAAAATGTGCGAGGTTTTGCTTAGCCTCTCCCGCACTCGCATGTCTAGCTGCACGCTGTTTGCACGGGAGTCACCCACCCCATTTGAACCATGCCATCTTAAGTGGCATGTTCTCAAGCTGGACAGGGGCCGGGGAGGTGTGCGTCCCCCCTCCCCCCCGAACCTTCCCGGTTCCCTGTCCTTCGGATATGGCAGGGCAGGGGAAAGGTTGAGGTTTACCCCTCTCTCTTCTCCCCTCGCCCTGTCGCATTTTCGAATAGCAACGTTGTTGAGCTCCGGTGCCGAGGGGATACCGTTGAGCGTACCAACGTTGTTTAGGTGACTGGTCTTCTGGCCCATCCCTTCGGGGACACGGAAGAACAGGTTCGTTTGTTGCAGTGTTGCTGCGGTAGGTTGAAGCTGACATTTGCTGACTTTGTTAGCATTTGCTGAAGCTGAGGCTTGCTGTAGTCCGCCCCCCCCGACTGCAACAAACGGTCTGTGCGGGGTCTAATCCCCCGTCCAGCCACTGCCTTTTAAAAAGGCGGAACATTTTGCGTTCTGGCACCCTTCCTTGCGTCCCCCCCCGCGGGGGGTGCCGTTAAACCAGAATGTTCTGCTGATGGCCGGTTTTCCAAGTCTTGCTCACCCCCTCGGAGCAGGATGAAGGAGAAATGGAGCCGTTCGTGTAGCGAGGTAGTAGTGGAATCAGTCACTGCTCTCTCCCAGTAAAACTACATGGGACGGTCTGTGTGGAGGCCACTCCTCCACCCGGTCATTCTTTGTTTGAACCGTGCTCCAATTATTGGTGGCACGTTCTCAAGCCGGACAGCGGGCTGATGTAGACTGTATGGGCTTAAATTCCGCATCCGCGGCCCAGAGGTTTACTTAGGCCCCTGTCCTACCAAGTAGTCGGGCGGGGAGACTCGTTGAATCGTAGGTCTCCGGATCACGAGAGAGTCCCCCGACCCGACTACTCCTATCAATATCTCAGTATCTTGAGCTTTTTTCTCTTTAGGTTAAAAATTTGTTTTTCAATTTACAATTTACAATTTTAAATTTACAAACAATAACTAATATTCAATATTTAAATTTCAGCACTTGATTCAAATAATCTTTTTCATTAAACTTGGTTGGCATTTTTTATGAAGAAATTGTTTCGTTTCATTATCGGTCAGGTGCTTGCAATTAAGGCTAAGCAGTATCTTAAAAAAAATCATACTCAGGTTATTGCGATAACCGGCAGTATTGGTAAAACCAGTACAAAAGAGGCGATTTATACTGTTTTGAAAGATCGATTTAATGTTTATCGAAGCGAGAAGAGTTTTAATACTCCAATCGGTTTGAGTTTGGCTGTTTTACAGGAAAAAGAATCCGGTTTTTCTTCAATAAAAGCATGGTTTGGAATTTTAAGGCGAACTTTTTTTGGCGAAAAAACTGTTTATAAAAAAATGATTTTGGAAATGGGTGCTGACACCCCTGGGGACATTAAAAAACTTATTAAAATTGCACCGTCTGCCATTTCCGTTGTTACCAATATTGCCCCTGTCCACTTAGCCGAAGGGCAATTTAAAGATATTTATGAAATTGCTGAAGAAAAAGGTTCTCTTATTAAAAATTTATCTCCCGATAAGCTCGCAATTTTAAATTACGATGACCCTTTAATTACTGCAATGGAGACTCGGGCTCAGAAGTTTACGTATGGTACGGGGCCAAATGCACTACTCAAAGCTACAGAGGTTCATGCGACGAGCAAGCATTTAATTTTTAATGTTACTTATGGTGTTCAAAAAGAAAGATTCACTATTCCTGTTTTAGGTAAGTTTCAAATTTATGTATTTTTACCAGCAATTGCAGTTGGTCTTAAAATGGGTATGAGCTTACAAGAATGTGCAGAGGCTTTGAGTAAATTTTCTTTACCTCCCGGTCGGATGAATCCTATTGATGGCAAAAATAAAAGTATAATAATTGATGGTTCTTATAATGCATCTCCGGCTACTATGGAAAAAGCATTGGAGCTTTTGATGGAGTTAAAATCCGATCGCAAAATTGCAGCTCTTGGCACTATGAATGAACTTGGTGATATTAGCAAAGAGGCTCATTTGAAATTAGGCAAGCAGGCATTTAAAGTAGTGGATATGTTAATAACCATTGGTCCGGAAGCGAACACAATTAAAGAAGGTGCAATGAATGCCGGCATGTCTGAGGATGATATTTTTACATTTCTTGATTCCGAAGAAGCTGGCCATTTTTTGTTAGATAAGCTGGAACCAAAAGATTTAGTTCTTGTAAAAGGGTCACAAAATCGTGTGCGGATGGAAAAGTTTGTAAAAGTTGTTATGGCGAAACCGGAAGAAGCCCCTGAGCTTTTATGCCGGCAAGGAGAGGCCTGGCAATCCATTTAACATCCAGCAATTAACATTTATCATTTGCATTGATTAATGTGCCCGTAATAATTTATAGAGCACGTGGCTTTCTTTGTAGAAATATGTAATTAGCATTAAGCCGATCACAATGATAGGTACCACAAGAAAGGCTAGATTCAATTCAAATAAAATATTGCAAGTTGCGTGAAAGAGCACAGCAAGTCCTAATCCTTCAACCATTTTTTCTTCATCATAAACTGTTGAACGTTTCAAGGTTAGAATTTTGTGCAACCATTTAATATTAAAACGATATGTTTTTTCGCCGACTGTTTTTTTGGTGAGCGGTTTTGCAAAATGGGCAAGTCCATAGTAATAACCAAAAATTCCTGATGCAACTAAGTGAATTGGAATGCTCAAAAATGCACGGTAAACAATTAAACTTAGGTCACCACTTGAGATTGCATAGATAAGTGTTTCCATAAGTGCAAAAGCCAGGCCTACCATAATACTCAGAGTGATTGCATCATCTATATCTTTTAATTTTTTATCATCCACGAAGCGAACCATCAGGTGCTTTATATACTCTTCGATAATTGTTAAAAATAATATTGTACCTATTATTGTTTGAATTATTGTAATACCCAGAATCTTTTCTGCTAGCGATTCCAAATAAATCAGAATACCGATCATGACGCTTATTGTAACAAAAGAAAGTTCTTCATCTTTTATGGCCCTTCGGATATTTTTTATAGTTTCATGTTTAAAAATTGTAGCAATTAAACTTAAGAATCCGCTAAGTGTAAAAAGTACTACTGAAAGTAAAATCAGGTTTATTAAGAAGTAAAATAGTCCGCTTAAAATAGATGAATCAAGCAGTGGCCTGAATATCTGGTATTCCGCCAGCATTGGCAGGTAGTTCTGGTAAATATATTTGTATGCAAATACAGGAATCATTGCGAAAAGTCCAATGCCAAAAATCTGTGCAATTACCTTAAAAGGCTGAGGGTGATAGTCTTTTTTATAGAACATATATCCCCAGATAAATGTTGCAACAACCAATACTGTAGCGTACAATACTGACACAATTTTTAATTTTTAGTTTTAAATTTTTAAAATAGATTGTTAGGGTGTCAAATATACCTACCCCATTACTACATTATAGCATATATTTGCCTAAATGTAAATAGTCTTACTTAATTAAAAATTAATTTATGCATACTCATCGCTTTTTAGTCACCGGTGGCCAAAAATTAGAAGGACAAATACGTGTTAGCGGTTCTAAAAACGCTGCTTTGCCGATTATCGCTGCTGCATTACTTACCGATGAGCCTGTAACTCTTACAAATGTCCCCAATATTGCTGATATTGCTACAATGGAGCATATTTTGCATTTTATTGGTGTTGAAACGGAAGTTGAAGGAAATACATTTAAAATCCATGCAAAAGATATTGCAAATGTTGAGATTGAGCATGAGCTGGTTAGTAAGCTGCGCGCATCAATCTTATTGCTTGGTCCGCTTTTAGCTCGAAATGGTGAGGTTCGTTTAGCTTTTCCGGGTGGATGTGTGCTTGGAAAGCGCCCAATTGACGCACATCTTTTTGCCTTGGAGGCGCTTGGTGCAGAAGTTGTTGATGATCATGAAATAATTCATCTAATTGGTGATAATTTGACTGGGGCAAAATTTACAATGACCGAAGCGAGTGTGACCGCAACTGAAAATACCATTATGGCGGCGGTTTTGGCAAAAGGGGAATCGGTAATCCGTCTTGCGGCTGCGGAGCCTCATGTTCAAGATCTTTGTAAGTTTTTAAATTCCATGGGGGCTAAAATTGAGGGGATAGGTACGCATAAGTTAAAAATAAAAGGTGTAAAAAAATTACATGGGACTGAACATCGTGTAACATCCGATTATCTGGAGGTTGGTACTCTGGTAATTGCTACTGCTATTACTGGTGGTATGGTGGACATTCTTGATGTTGATCCAAATCATCTTGATATTTTTTGGCAAAAACTCAGAGAGGTTGGTGTTCTTTTTGAACTAGGAGAAGATATGGTTAGAGTTTTACCTTCAAAAGAGCTTAAAGCTATTCGCTTGCAAACTGCTATATTCCCTAGTTTTCCAACTGATCTTCAGGCTCCTTTTACTGCACTTCTTACACAAGCTAAGGGTACTAGTTTTATTTTTGAAACATTATTTGATGGCCGCCTGAACTATTTATATGAATTTGAAAAAATGGGATTAGAGCCAAAAATTCTCAATCCTTATCAGGCCGAAATAACCGGTCCCACTAAATTTAGAGGAGCTTCTGTTGCGAGTTGTGACATTAGGGCTGGCGCGGCGGTTTTACTTGCTGCACTTGCTGCGGAGGGTGAAACTGAAATCAGTAATATCTATTACATCGATCGCGGTTACGAGAGATTAGATGAAAAGTTGAATAGTATTGGGGCGAAGATTGAACGGATTAAATAATTTTTCATTTTTCATTTTTCTAATCCCCTAGCCCCTTTATCAAGGGGGATTTTTATTTTTTATTTTTTATTTTTTTGTCTGAACCATGATTTTTAGGATTAAATTGATTAACATGATTAACTATTTCAATTTTCATTTTGATCTGTTATCCAGTAGAATATATGTCGAATTCTAAGTTATTTGCATGAAATCTAAAATTGAAAAACTTAAATCAGAAATGCTCACAGTTTTGAAAAAGGCCGATAGCCATGATACTGTCCGTGATCTGGAAATCAAATACCTTGGTCGCAAGGGTTTGTTTGTGGACATTATGAAAAGTCTTAAGGATCTGAGCGATGAAGATAAACGTACTGTCGGCAAGTTAGCAAATGAAACTAAAACTGAATTAGAAGTTGCAGTGCAAAAGCGTTATGCAGAACTTGAAATGGCGGAACTTGGTGAAATTGCAGAAAAAGAATGGCTTGATGTAACTGTTCCGGGCAAAAAGCCATTAATCGGCCATCGTCATCTGATCTCCAAATTTATGGACGATCTTGAAGTCATTTTTGCCAAGATGGGTTTTGCTGTTGCTGGCGGTCCGGATATTGAAACCGAACATTATTGTTTCAATCAACTCAATATTCCACCTGATCACCCAGCGCGTGATATGCAGGACACTTTTTGGATTAAAAATTTGAAAGATACTGTTTTGCGCACCCAAACATCTCCAGTTCAAATTCGCTATATGGAATCCCATGAACCACCTGTGCGTATTATTGCTATGGGTAGGACTTTCAGAAAAGATAGCGATGCCACACACAGTCCAATGTTTCATCAGCTGGAAGGATTAATGGTTGATGAGAATGTTTCTATGGCAAATCTAAAGGCGGTGATGACGCATGTTTTACAGCAAATTTTTGAAGATCCATCCATTAAAACCCGTTTTCGCATCAGCTACTTCCCATTTGTAGAGCCTGGGATGGAAGTGGATTGTACCTGCCCTATTTGTCATGGAGATGGAAAAATATCCGATGGAACTCCATGCCGTTTATGTAAACAATGTGGCTGGCTGGAGATTGCCGGTGCCGGAATGGTTCATCCGCAAGTTTTGGAAAATGTAGGTTATGACAGTAAAAAATATACCGGTTTTGCTTTTGGACTGGGATTGGATCGAATGGTGATGATTAAGTATCGGATTAATCATCTACGGTTGTTTTTTGAGAATGATCTACGTTTTATACGTCAATTTTAATTGATTTAAGATTCCAGATTAGCGAATAGCGATTTTCGATTTTAAATAAGAAATCAAAAATTTAATCGCTAATCTTAAATCACTAATCTTAAATCGCTAATCAGTTAAGTAATGAAGATAGCAGTAATAGGAGGGGGTAATATGGGCTCAGCCATGGTGAATGCCTGGTTAAATAAAAAAATTTGTAGACCTTCTGATCTACTCATCTTTGATAGAAATTTTGAAAAGTTGAAAATTTTTCATTCAAAATTCAAAATTCAAAATTCAAAATTAAAGACAAAGACTGAGGATTGTTATGATCTGAAAAAATATGATGTTGTTGTTATAGCTGTGAAACCTCAAGATATAAAAAAGCTTTTGGGTGAGATCAAATCCCATTTATCTAAAAAAGCGGTTATCGTTTCAGTTGCTGCTGGCATAACTATTAAACGAATTGCTGGTGTTTTGGGGAAAATGAAAATAGTTCGTGCCATGCCAAATACACCTGCTCAAATTGGTATGGGTATGGTGGGCTGGTCAGCAAGTTCTAATTTGACGCCTGCAGACAAAAAAACTGTCCAACTGCTTTTAGATGCGATGGGGCGTGCGATTTATTTTGCTCAGGAATCAAAAATTGATGCGGTTACCGCGATTAGCGGCTCTGGTCCTGCTTATGTTTTTTATTTTATGGAGGCAATGTTTGAGTCAGCTTTGAAAATTGGTTTAACGGCAAAAGAAGCGACTGTTTTGGTTCTTGGAACTTTTGTTGGTTCGAGTTTGCTTGTTAATTTATCCAGCAGATCTCCCGAAGAGTTGCGTGAAATGGTTACGTCCAAAAAAGGAACAACCGAAGCAGCTATAAAGGTTTTTGATAAAAATAAACTGAAAAAGATTGTTGGTGATGCTGTGAACGCTGCTTACAAAAGAGCGGGGGAGCTTAATAAGTAATGTGATGTTGTGTGAATTTGCTGTGTAAATACTTGCTTTTTTTTAATGTATGTGCTATAATGTTTTAATTAATTAAATAAAAATGAAAACAAATTACAATACATTTAATAATTTTGTTAAAAAGAGCTTTATTTATGAAGAAGCTCCAGAAACACAAGCTGTAACTCAGGAATATACTGACGAAGAGCTTGCAGAAATGGGAGAATTTCCCCAATCTGATATTCAGGATCAATTGGATGAAGCAATGAAACTGCAACATAAGGAAGAATTTAATACAAAATTTGAAGAATTATTTGGGAGAGAATACCCTTTTGAGGATGTTTATAATGTTGATATGCTGCGATCTGCTTTGAGTGAAAAAGTTGAACATTTTCTTGCTGTTACAAAAAAATCGCCAGCAGTTGTAAAAGAATCCATAAATACTTATATGGAAGATTTTTATTGGTATACAGTACATCTTACAACACTTACACCTTCTCTGTTATCAGAAGATAGAGACATTAATGCAAGGAATCTTGTGGAAGAGTACATAAATTATCCAACAAAATCTTTATCTAGTATGGATATATTGGTATTGGGGGTAGCCAGGACTCATGATTCTCTTAAGTCATATGATAAGCAGAATCTTCAAATGTATACAACTCTTCGTAATGGATCAGATCCATTACCATTGAGCGGAGATAGGGGGCCAGAATTTTTTTCTGGAAC
>JAHJBZ010000085.1 GCA_018813295.1 Patescibacteria group bacterium
TGAAAAATTTAAAAAAATATTTTAATTATAACTAGCAACTAGTAATTGGTAATTAAAACCGTATTGCTGTAATAATTATAAATTACAAAAATGTTTTTTTAAATTTTATACAGCCTCAATAAATTTATGTTATACAAATGACAACATATGCATCATTATGTTTTTTAGTAAGACAGGGGCAAACATAAGTTTTTACACTCACAGAATAAACCTCCAGATAAATAATTTGACTTTTCCCACAAATCAGTTAAAATATTCCTCGAAAGTTACCCAAACCCTCCCAAAAATGCAAATCCATATTCGTACAACTAAAAAACTCTTCGTACCTCGCTTCTGAGGGAGTTTTTAAGTAGTGCGATACTTTGAGCCCCTTGGAAATGACTAAGGGGAGGGCTTTGGTTGAGCTATTAAGGCTTTCAATAGCCTAAAAAATATGTTATAATATAATAATGCCAAAAGAAGATAGTACACCATCGGGTGACGGAGAAATAGCTGATGATATATTAGCAATTCAGCCAGACCATCTTCAAAAATATCCTCTATTACCCCCAGAAGTCACTGAGGCAGCCCAGGAAGGATGGGTAAATGAAGTAAGAACACTTTTGTTGTTTGCATTACAAGACAGTCACTTAATGGGTACTGCACTTCAAAATTTCTATAACGCATTTGACGATGAAAAACGCATAGCTTTTGCAAGAAGAGCTGATATAAGTGAGCTCCCAAAAGAAGTTGTTGAGCTAATTGAATCAGATAGAGATAAAGTATTAGAAGCTCTTTTGGAAAATCCAACATTACCATCCCAAGATGATAGCCCTAGTTATATGACAGCTGGGGACTGGATTGCAAAATATGATAAAGAGGGTGAAACCATTAAAAGCGGGGGCATTAGAACAATTTCCAGCGTTTTGCAACAAGCACATACAAGGTTGGCTGCAGGAGAAAGAATCGTAACCCCACACGAAACAGAATCCTTAAAAATAATTGCACGGAACATCGTAGATAAAGATGTTACAGAACGCCTATTGCAACTTACTAGTTACTGTCCTGAAATTGCCAGAGTCTTGCTTGATAACCCAATTTTTAAAGATGAAGAAATAGAAGGTATGAGCCCGGGGGACCAAAAAACATGCGCTACAGAAGTCGCAAATATATTACTAAGAAAGGCACACAAAGCTTTAAGCAAAAAAAATGGAACCCCAGAATATATTCATCAGCAAAATTTACAAGTTTATCCAGGTGTTGTCACGAGCCTTTATGACATGAGAAATTTAGGTGAAGATGTTCGTGAAAGAACAATTACAATAGCCCGGGAAGTGCCTGATGTAGCTCTTAGATTCATTGATAATATGAGTTATGGCAAAAAAGTTGATGAATATGGCATGGAAACGATTCGTAAGATTTTTTCAATCAACTGGCTAAACAATACAGCATTCAAGGACAGAAAATGGAGAGGTGTATTAGAAGCACTCGATAGACAAGGCCCTAGACTAGGACTTGCATCAAATAGCCCGATTATGAAGGCTTTATGGGGATATTTTCACAAGCAAAAAACTTAACGTCTCATAGCCGCTAGCCCAACAACTCCAGCCACCAGCATCAAAAAGCTGAATATTTGCCCTAATGTAAAATAAGTCCAAATAAAACCAATTTGGCTATCCGGCGCTCGCCAAAATTCAGCTATAAACCTCAGTAACCCATAAAACGTCAAATAGCTAAAAAGAAGCACACCCTTTTTTGGTTTACGTCTAAAAATGATTAATAGAATCAGGAATAGCAATAATGCGTTGAAAGATTGGAAAAGCTGAGAAGGGAATCGAAGTAGCCCATCACCAAAATCCACTCCCAACCACTCCCACTTCGGGCTCTCAATTACGCGCCCAATCAATTCACGATTAACAAAATTCGCTAGTCTGGTAAATACCAAGGCCAATGCCCCTGGGATAACAGCAATATCAGCAACCGATAAAAAACTGATCTTCTGTCTTCTGCAAAAAAGATAAGCAACAATAATCGACAAAATCAACCCGCCATGAAACGACATACCGCCATCCCAA
>JAHJBZ010000012.1 GCA_018813295.1 Patescibacteria group bacterium
ACCAATTTCTCGTTTGCTGAATTTTTTTGGTATCACGGCAAACATGGTGAGTTATTTCGGATTTTTAATTCTTATTGGATTTATTTATTTTGTTCCAAAAGATCCTATAGTGGCAATTTATTTTTTACTGGCTCATGTTTTGATTGATGCCTTTGATGGTCCTTTGTCCAGACTGCGAAAGGAGGATAGTGATGGCGGTGCATTTACCGATATTATGTGCGATCATACCGGGATGGTGATTGTGGTTGCTACTTTGGCTTATTTTTCATTGATCGATCCTATTATTTCCATTGCTTATGTATATTTGTATACAGTTATGATTATTTTTGTAATAGTTTTGAATCGTGTAAAAGTTCCTTTGCGCTTGGTTTTTAGAACTAAATATTATGTATATATTTTGTATGCGGTTTGGGCTATTTGGGGCATCAATTATTTAGATGAAGGCCTTTTGATATTTATAGTGCTCATGTTACCATCTGTTGTTGGTGGGTTTATTTCATTAAGAAAATATTTATCATGATTGTTAAGGCGGATTATCATATGCATCCTAATTTGCCTAAAGGGGATAAGGAGGCTTTGGAAAAATCTAAAAAGTGGTGGGAGGCAATTGGAAAGGCGGGGGTTAATTGTGTTGTTATTGCTGAGCATGTTTATAAAAATGCCAAGCGAGCTTTTGATCTAATGAGTCAAGCTTGTCCTGATGATATATTTTGTTTCCCAGGCATAGAATATTGCACAAAAGAAGGTGTTGATATTGTTGTATTTTCAAATTCCGAAAAAATTTACAAAGAAAAACCTCTGAATACCACTTTTGGAATGACTTATCGTGAAACTATCGACTACATAAAAGAACGCGATTATTTATACGCTTATGTAACTCACCCTTTTACTCTTGGCACTACTTCTATTGTGAATATTTTAGGGATGGATCAGTTTGAAAAATACACAAATGAATTAAATGCAGTTGAGGTTTCAAATGGCGCTTTTGATACGTTGATGAAGGTTTTTAAAACTTTTCCAATTAGCTTATTTACGAAAAAAAAATTGGATTGGGCGCAAAAAACTCAACGTTTACCAGAAACTTATCGTCCTAAAAATCCTATTTTTCTTGCTGCCGGAAGTGATGCACATCTTTTCCAGGATTTAGGAAATCATTTTGAGCTGGTTGTATCTAGTTTTGATAGAGAAACAGTTTTTGATAAATTGGTTAACAACACGGATGGCCAATTAGTTTTGGTGAGTAAAAAGTTCAGTTTACTTGCATTATTGAAAAATCTCCCTATTGTATTAAGTGAATTTTTAATCAAAAAGAGAATTCGTTTATGTTCGAAATTTTCATGCAAGCGGTGTGGTTAATACTTCCTGCAGGAGTGGCTAATATGGCTCCGGTTTTATTTAAGTGGCTGCCTCTTTTTAATGTTCCAGTTGATTTTGGAGCCAGGTTTCGTGGTCAACCCCTGTTCGGCGCACATAAAACTTATCGCGGTTTCTTAGCTGGTATTTTTATGGCTGTTTTAGTTGTTTATATTCAACAGCTTTTATATCCGCAAATGACCGCTTACTCCTTAATCAATTATTCTGAAATTAATATTTGGTATGTTGGTTTTTTGCTTGGTTTTGGTGCCTTGTTTGGAGATATGATTGAGAGCTTTTTTAAGCGCCAGGTTGGTATTGCATCAGGAAAATCCTGGGCACCTTTTGATCAAATTGACTGGATTTTAGGAGGTTTAATTTTTATCAGCTTTTGCCAAATAATATCCTGGAAGGTTTGGATTGCGGCAATTTTATTATTTGGTTTACTTCATCCAATTGTGAATTTGATTGGATATTATTTAGGCGTCAAAAAGAATAAATTTTAATTTTCAGTGAATAAGTTTTTTCGATATACGGGTTTTGCATTTCTAATATTATTTTTTGTGATTACTTTTTTGCTGAAAGACAGTTTTTCCATAAATAATATCCAGCTTCACGAGCAGGCAATATTTAATTTTGTGACCAATTATTATTTATTAACAGTATTGATGTTTTTTGTAGTTTCTGCACTTTTTGTTAATTCTCCGGTTCCTCTTGCTGCAGCGCTTGAATTGATTGGCGGTTATCTGTTTGGATTTTTTTATGGGACGATTTTCAATGTAATTGCAATGATTATGGGGTCTATTGCCGGTTATGTAATTGCTAATTCATTGTTAAGGGATTTTATTGAAACACATTTTAGTAAATCTATTCAAACAATTAAAAATAAAATATCCAAAGATGGATTATTTTATTTAATGGCATTGAGGTTCGCCATGGCGGTACCATATTTTCTAATCAATTATTCCGGTGGAATTGCGAGGATGAAATTTTGGAAATTTTTAGTTAGTTCTGCCATTGGTGTGATTCCGGCTTCTATAATATATGCATATGGCGGAAGTGTTATAAGAGAAATAGGCACACTTGATGAGCTATTCCAGCCTAAAGTGATTTTAATCATTATTGTTTTAGTATTTTTTGCTCTAATGCCTTCTTGTATCAGATTATTTAGAAAAAAGAATGGGGTTTCTTAATGCAACAAATGATCACTTCTTTTTAATGTGAGCCATCCAAATATCATAAACGCACCTATTCCTATGGAAACCCATAGGTAATTTGCTGGTAGAAAGTAAAATGCAATAGCAAGCAGTCCTGAACTTATAAAACGGCTAATATTTAAATGAATTTCCCGATTTAAGTGAAAATGAATTGGGTGAATCTTATTGCTGTATGCAAATAGATACGAATCTACAATTGTGTACTGTACTGCAACAGCAAGTTTGTTAAAGAGTTCAATCAGCCACACATAAATTATATTTGGATAAAAGAAAATTGATACGTATAGCATAACTGTTAGAAATCTGATTTTTGTTATACGAGTCAGAATTGCTTTACGTTTTCTTTGGTCGAACCAGCTCCCGGTAAGCCATGTAAGTATTGCGGCGGCTAATGTTGTAATACCCACAAGAAGCCCAAGCTCTAGAATATTTCCAATGAAAATTGCGAAAGCAAGTAACCAGGCTGTGCCTATAAAATTAGCAGCAGATCCTTCCCAGAAATATGCAGGCCTAATTGCTTTTAAGTCTGGCTTATTTAAAATGCCAATTACCTTTTTGAAATCATAACCTCTTGGGTGAGGTGGTGCATGGAAGAGTAAAATTGGTATCAGGCTAAATGTACCAGCAATAGCTCCTAATACAAAAGTTACGTTAAATGAAACAAGAAAGCTGATTACGCCCCCCACAATTGGAGCGATAAAACCTATTAAGATCCTTATTATTGTTAATGTGCTTATTTGTTTTCCAATCTTTGTATAGTCGGCATTTACGGAAAAAAACCAGTGGCGGATCATCCAGTAACAACTTATATAAAGTGCGAAGATGATTGTTGCAGGAATAATTAATTGAATGTTTTCAGGAGTGATACTGCTAAGTAGGCCAAGTGCAATAACGTAAAATATCATTCCCATAGCCATAAAATACTTTGGGTTCTTCATGTGCATGGCTAGGTTGAAAATCGGGATAAATATAACTGAGTAAATCAAATTCCAGGAAAAGGTGAATAAGAAAACAGCGCTAATTGAACCAAATAGCTTGTAAAGAAAAACAGGCAGCACGATAATCAGCATGCTGTCGCTGAATTGGAAGAGGAGTTCGTGGGCGTAAAAAAGACGGATATTTTTTTCTTTCATAGCTTAATTATTGTATAGGAAAAAACTTGCAAAGTAATTGCCTTTTCACTACAATAACGAAGCTTTGTGCGCCAGTAGCTCAGGGGATTAGAGCG
>JAHJBZ010000086.1 GCA_018813295.1 Patescibacteria group bacterium
ACCGTTACTTGGGATGAAGAAACTCTACTGGATAAAATAGACCAAGTAGATGATCCAGAAAATCTTGATGTAGCACCGGAAACTCGTGCTAAAATCCAAATTCTTTTATATGAAGAAGTTTCTGGTGATATTGCTGCACAAGTTGATATCAGCCAAGTAGTGCTTGATCTTATTGAAAGAGGGGATTTGATGTCTGTAAAAAATTCCCTTAAGTCTCTCACTGATTTAAGCGCAGAGGTAGCAAAAAAATTATTTGCCAGGGGGCTTGGGGAAGAAGTATTCGATAATATTAATAGTTTTAGCGAAGAGGATCATGATGAAATCGTTTTTTACTATATTGCTAAAGGTTCTAGATACGGAAGTATTTTACATAATTATATAGACTTACTTATACAAGTGGGGATTGGAGACGTGCTAATGTCACAAGTTGAATATAATGTAGGTGCGGTTGAATCAATTTTATATAGTTTGCATAACAGTGGTGATCCTGTGATTTATGAAATTGATTACAATGAGATTATTCTTGAAGTTTTGGAGAAACATAAAGAAAATAGTTATCCTCTTTTTCAATATTGTCACAATTTAGATATAAATATATTTTGGGATTATTTTGATAAAGATGATTTTCGCCTTTTAATGGTAATGATCAGAAGTATCGATTCGTTTGAACATACGATATTTACAGCAGAAGAAAGTAATTTGATTGTTGCTAAACTGGCAGATAGGTTTGATTCATTGGCTGAGGTTATAATATCTAAACAAGATCATTATCAAGGCATTAGCAAAGGAAGTGCGGACAGGTTATTTGGTTATCGCACCTATTATTATGCTCAAGTTACTAACCCAGATCAGTTTTTTGATGACAATTTTGATTCTGAGACTTTATCTTGGAAAATTGAAGACGATGTTGCTTAGTTGGATGTATTCAAAAAAACCGCTCCGAAGATTCGGAACGGTTTTTTGATATTGTAGAAAAAATATTATTCAACTGCATATCCTGCATCAGTCCAGGCTGCGTAATTACCTTCAAGCCTGTACACGTTTGTGAATCCTGCGTCTATTAGAGCTTGTGCTCCTGCAATTGAAGCTGAATCCACATGACAGTAAACTAGATACATTGCTTCTGCATCAAGTGTTGGGATGGCATCATCCAAAGAGCCGTCGCCTACATAGTAGTTTACAGCTCCAGGCAGATGCCCCTCGTCATATTTTGGGGAAACATCCACAATTATAAGATCAGGATTTTCGTCGATAAGCGTTACCGCTTCTTCAACAGAAATATCCATATATGAAATTTCCATCATTTCATCTTCGGTGTCCATTACGTCTTCTACCATTTCATCCTCCATCATGTCTTCTGCTATTGGTGTTACAGCATCTTGAGTGAAATAAGCATACGCGCCCAAGCCTATTAAAACTAGTATTATTAGATAAATTAATTTTTTCATAATTATTAGGTTAGTTGTTATTATGATAAGTCTATCGGTTTTAGGAGTGAGTGGCAAATTTGATGAATTCAAAAAAACCGCCCCGAGGATTCGGAACGGTTTTTAATGATAATTATTTTATTTCTTCTTAGTCCCGCTTAGCGGGGCTTTCTTTACAGTTTTCTTTTTCGCAGGTGCCTTTTTAGTCGTTGCCTTCGCCTTTGCCTTAGGTGCAGCTTTTTTGGGTTTAACATCTTCCTTTTCCTTGGACGCAAGATCTTGCGCCCCTATGTCAGATTGTTTTTTCTCCTTTTTCTCTTTCATCACAGTAACTTCTTTTACAGGATTTGTGCGCTGAAGGAGTGCAAGAATTTTGTCTAACTTCGCAAGAATCTCATCATGTTTAGCCCCGCTTATCGGGGATTGACCAGGTCCGCTTGGGGTTGATTTCCCTCCGCCACCGCCACCAAAACACTCACTGCATAAAACAGGTTTATCGCCAGATGGTCTGAACGGAACTTCACATCTATTCCCGCATTCTGCACAAGTTGCTTTGTACATTTGTCTGTCTCCTCTATCACCACCTCCTCTGACGCGAGATCTCGCGTCCCTACCACCTCTATCTCTTCCTCCACTACCTCCAAAACACTCACTGCATAAAACAGGTTTATCACCACTTGGCTTAAACGGAACTTCACATTTACTGCCACATTCGTCACAAACAGCTTTATGCATCTCTGGTCTTGGTCTGTTACCGCCGAAGCCGCCTCTACCTCCGCCACCGCCAAAACTTCTGCCTCCGCCGCCAAAACTTCTGCCTCCGCCTCTGCTATCAAATCTTCCGCCTCCTCCTTTATTAAAATTACCCATAATATTATTGTTAATAATTAATCAGCTAAAAGACTTTAACCTTATACTCAGCTAAAAGCAAGGAGAATATTTATCATTTATCATTTTTCATTTATCATTTAAAGGTAGGAGCTATTAATTAATTCATTTATAGAAAAAGGCCACTCGGACAACTAGTGTCCAAGCGGCCTTTTCGGATTTTATATTACAATTTTGTAATTAAACAACTGTAACATTTACTGCCTTTGGCCCCTTTTCAGCGGCCTCGACTTCAAAGGCAACCTTGTCACCTTCGCGTAGATCGTTAAAGTCAGCGTCTACAAGATCGTTTCTGTGAAAGAAAACGTCTTTAGTTTCTCCTTCCGGAGTAATAAATCCAAAGCCCTTTTCATTGAGCTTTTTAATGATACCTTCCATATTAATAAAAGGTTAAGAAATAAATTCCGTTAAGTAATGTTTATTGGAATTTATTTGATAAACCCTATAAAAAATTCCCTAATGGACTAATTGAATAATACAGTAATTTTAGGGAAAGTCAATGGGTAATTGGAGGGGGTGGGTTTTATTTGACAAATTTGAAATGATCTGTAAAATAGTAATCCATTTATAATTTAATTTACAAATATTATGGCTGAAGTATTAGAAGCAAAATTAAGTTCAGATGTAGTAACCGCTGATTCACAGAGGGCGCAAGTTTTGAGCGCTATGCAGGAGCTGGGTATACCAGCATCTACCTCTAACGGTATTCTGATTGTAGAACCACAAGCTGAGCAAATTGAACAAGCTAGAGATCTGATGGTAAGATTAGGATTCTCAGCTGAAGATATAACTACGGTAGACCCTTCTGCGGTTGATATGGATGAGGAGCTTTAAAACTATTATCTATACCATAAATGCCCCCTCTATTATATGAGGGGTTTTTTGGTGTATGTTGGAGCGAGTGTTAAAACTAAAACCCCTCTCTCTTCGCCTCTGCATCAATCATATATTCCACTTCATTATCCGATACCCACTTAACAAATTTCGCCTTCACCGTTCTTTCATCCAAATACTCAGGGGCGTTGATGTTAAGTTTCTCTTCAAGCGTCTCTGAGTCCTTTATAAAAAGCCCGCACATTCCCTCCCAACAGTTGCCCTGATATATAAAGTTAGTGCCGTTTGGTGAAAAACTTATAAAATCATTGCCTAAGTAATAACCCGTAAGCATGTGAACACCGCTATCCTTAAAATAAATTCCGCTTACCGTATCCGGCGCAAGCACATCACTCTCTATATTCAGGCCAATCTTCGTTTTATCCGGCGATACCACAATTGACGCGAATTTCGTCTTGCTCATAAACACCTCCCTGTCACTACAAAATGCTTCCCATTCCGAATTTGAACCCACATTCGATTCATCACACAAAAAACTATTCATAAAAAAGGTAAAAATTGAATCATCATCAATAGTCAGCAGGATTTCATGCCCCGCTAAAATACATTTTTGATCTTCCGAAAGAACAGGTGCAGTTTCCTCTACATCATTTTCCGTAATATACATGCCTTTGTTCACGCATGCGGATAAAAGCAGGACTGAAATGGTGAGTAGTAAGAGTTTTTTCATGGGGTAAAAAGGGTTATTTAAGCTTCTTTTTCATCTCCTCCTCCAGTTTTTTCGGAAAACCAGGTCTGCATTGGCAGTTTTTATTGTGTTCTGTGTGCC
>JAHJBZ010000087.1 GCA_018813295.1 Patescibacteria group bacterium
CTCCCACTCCTACAACCCCAGCTGGCTCCATGTTGTACGTGGAGTCAGCGATGCCCGATCACAACTCCCACTCCTACAACCCCAGCTGGCTCCATGTTGTACGTGGAGTCAGCGATGTCCGATCACAACTCCCACTCCTACAACCCCAGCTGGCTCCATGTTGTACGTGGAGTCAGCGATGTCCGATCACAACTCCCACTCTTTGCAGGGTAAAACAACTTCAACATGATCATCCGACAAGTCCAAAAGTTTTTGTCTTGCAGAAGAATAAACCCAGTCCTCAGGATTTAAAACATATTGTTTTTTAACAGGATTGTCCCAAATATATTGAATTTTAGTATCACAAAAATCATTTGAAACAATTATTTTTGGATAATTTTCACGTTGCCAGATTTGAAATTGAGACCCCTTCTTTAATTTAAATGAATTATCTATAAGTCGAAGTATATATTTGCGATTATCTTTTCGTAAT
This sequence comes from Patescibacteria group bacterium, assembly GCA_018813295.1. Taxonomy (GTDB): domain Bacteria; phylum Patescibacteriota; class Gracilibacteria; order UM-FILTER-43-11; family UM-FILTER-43-11; genus JAHJBZ01. The sequence continues at coordinate 473 of JAHJBZ010000087.1, forward strand.
AATCTTTTTATCTCTTTTGTTGTATGCCTTTTAAAATCTCTAATTATTCCATCCAGTCCTTGAGCCATTAGCTCCGACCCAACCGCTGGCTCCATCGTTTCACGTGGAGCCAGATGTCCCCGGTTATTCAGACTCTTGCTGACTCCAGGTACAACCATGGAGCCAGCAAGAGGGACGCTATTTTTTTCATCGTATTTTACCCCTGCAATCAAATGAATATGATTTGTCATAAAAACATACTCATAAAGCAATAATCCCTTATGATCTATGCAATATTTCAGACTATCTTTTAATATCTCAAAATATTCTGGTTTAGTAAAAATATTAATCCACTCAATTACTGTAAGAGTAAAAAATAGGTATTGTAGTTGTCATGCTTATGAATTCGTGGAGATGGAGACATAAAAATCAGTTAAACTTTGCTAAACATTTTTTCCTAATAAATAACAATGTTGCAGCAATTAAATTTAACCCGATGATGTAGTAAATATTGCTGAGGGGGTTTTTGGTTACATCGGATTCGAAAGAAGCCTGATTAATCGCAACAAGTTCTGATCCATAAACCTGAACCTCAACCGGCTCGCTTAAATCCAAAAGCTGTTTTGCCATGGCAACATTAACCGAACTGCTTGCATATGAAACCGGAATAATGGATCTGTCATCAAGCTCTAAATATAGCACCTCATTTTCTTCATCAATTTCACAAATATTCCCAATTATTTTTTCACTTTCAAATTCCCATTTATAACTGATAGCCTGCCGATCAAAAGTATAACGACCGGAAGATTGCGATTTAGATTTTGTGGAAGTTGATGACTTTTTCTTTCTGGGTTGTGGCTTCCAGTCACCACCTAAATGCGTAAAAATTTCATTTTTATGGGTTTTTTCATAGCAAATCTGATCTGCAATTTCGCCATTAGGATTGATTAAATTAACGCAGTCATCACCATTATTTAAAGCGAGTTTTGTTTCGCTCTTTCGGAACGTCCGCATGGCACCAGATGCAATAGAACCACCACGAATAGAAAAAGGTTTCGACCCGCCATCAAGGATGTCATCAAGACTCCACCCATACAAACAAACTGTTTCGGGCCCAGTGTTTACAAGACGTATGTACTCAACCGACATCCCCTTTTCATTATCCGGAAGAAAAGAATCGATTTTCAAATAATCCGAATCACAAACAATTGGTCCCACCATTGGTCCCTCAATCGGTTCTTCAATTGGTCCCTCAACAGGAATCTCCTCCTCCAAAACAACCAACTCCTCTTCGATGAGTTCATCAATTGGTTCCTCAAGCAGTTCTTCAATAAGCTCCTCAATTAGTTCTCGGACTTTAAGATTTTCCCAAATACCTACCTTATTTTCCTTCGCCTCCTCCTCATACCCAACGAAGTCATCCAAATATTTAAAAGGAAATCGAGTGTATGCATACCCATAACCTTGCTTAACTATTTCTGCATTCACAAATAAATCATCCAAATAAATATAAGCAAGTAAACGGCCATATTTATCCATTTTCTGGTAATCAAATTTTAAACTAATAGACTTACCTGTTAATAAATTTTTCAGATAATCACTCGCTTGTCTGCCATAAAATTCAATGGGCTTAAATGGATGGACAGTTTCAGGTGTATCAACTCCAATCATACGGACTTTCATTTGCTTTCCCATAAAATCCATAACAAATGTATCACCATCTACAACTCGTATAACTGAGGCGGACATACCGTCAGAAAGTGAATCAAGATTAATCATCCACTGCCCGGAAGGTGCATCTTTCCAGCTAATCTTATCAATTAAATTCCCTGCCGGATCATACAAGAACAAAGTCTCTTCACCATTATTAAGACTAAATTTAAACACATCCTGGCTAAGCTGATGGGTAGATCGAGGTGGCAAAAATAAGGATTCAAGAAATGTTTTATGATTTTGACCATCGGCTAAACTCCAACCTGTTAAATCAAGCACTTCATCGCTCAGGTTTTTTAAAACAACAACTTCCAATCCATCATCCTTTCCATCAGGATTTGGAAGTACGCTTTCAAAAACCACGATTCCTTCTTGATAACTTTTTGGTGGATCTGGAAACTGATTAAAATTCCCCGGAGTCAAAAGCGAAGTCCATCCAAAACTGCCATCTAACTTTTGTGCATAACTCAAACTCTCTTCAGCACCGCTATAGCTAACAATTTGTTTTGGATGTTTATTTGGATCAAGCAGGCGCACAACGTCTTCAGTATTTTTTAAAGACAGATTTATTTCAGGTGCATAAAAAACATAAAATTGATTTGGTGGTAGCACCATGGCTTCTGGAATTTTATAAGGACTGCTGGCTCCTTCATCATCATCCAAATACCAACCACCTAAATCAATAGACTGCGAAGTATTGTTAAAAAATTCTATCCATTCCCCTTCCGTATCGGTGCCTTCTGGATTTGGAATAAATTCATTAATCAATAAATACGTTGGATAATTTTGAACAATCTCAACTATTGACCCGCCACCGCCACCATCTCCTTTTTCGGTCGCAGTAAACAGCGCCTCAGTAAATGCAGATAAACCATATTCATCCGTAATGGTTAATGTAATTTTCTTTTCACCGGGCATGTCATATGTATAACTTTTCGGATTTTCCTCCGTACTTGTCGTACCATCCCAATAATCCCAAAAATAAGTTAAATCATCGTTATCGGGATCATAACTTTCACCCCCAGTTACATTTATATGCATGTAATTCGTATCACCTTGTATCTGAATAATTGGAATAGGAGGATTATTCACTTCGATATTTTCTGCACCGGGCGTCGGATGATTAAAGGCAATCCAGTCATCTAAATTTTCAGGATTCCGCCCCCAGGAACGCCCTTCCAAATCGGGGGCAAAAAAGAACGAATCAACCTCATTTCCTTCATCATCATAAAGCACCACACCATCCCCATCATTACCAAGGGTAATTAAGGTTTCTGGTTTATAAAAGATCATGTATTCCCAAGGTTCGAGAATATAGTCACGTTCTTCATCGATGAAAAAATATGATTTGTCATCTTCCCAGTTCTCATCATCCAATTCCCACCCAAAAAGATCTACAGGCTCCGACCCCATATTCCACAATTCAACAAATTCATTCTCCGTTTCTTTGGTTTTTGGATCTGGCAACACCTCATTTATCACAACTCCAATTTCAGGAAAAATCCAAATTTCATCACCATCACTCTCACGGTTATAAATATCAATGGTTGTAATTTTAAACGCAGTAATATTGAATGAATCAAACCCTTCAATAAAATGCTCTCCCCGAAGGCGAGGATTATAATCCTCGCCTTCGGTTTCGGAAATAATATTTTCAATCAAATCCCAACCATCCTGCTCCTCATTCAATTGATATAAATTCACTCCATTTAACCACTCATGCTCAGGATTTTCCCAAAACAACATCAATAAATCATCCACCAATTCATATGAAAAATCCAAAACTTCACCAATCATTTCATATCCCCCATTCGCCTCCATTGGTGTTGCAAAAGTATTCACCGCATCACTTTTTAAATTAATCCGACCCGTAGCCCGCGACCAATCATTTAATTTAAACGGCTGCCCCCTTTCATAGGATTGATAAATAATAGACTCCTCATCCCCAATTGGAGCCCCTATTGGAGCACTCATGGGAATAGAAATGCTATCAGACAAATCCCCCTCCGGATCACGTAACGACACCTGAATATCACCCTCAGGAAATTGAATCGAGGATTTGCTCATCTGAGGCCGCACCTCAAGAGCGGAATAAGAACTGTTCGTATAATGCGACAGCAAAAAATAACAGCCTGGCTGAATCACATGAAGTTCCTCATTCGTGACATCAATCCATGCACCACCGGCAGTTACACCGGCAACTTGCCAACCAAATAAAGAAATTTCCTCCTGAGTTGGATTGTAAATTTCAATCCAATGGTCTTTCTCTGGATTCACCTCCGACCCAACCATAACCTCATTTATTACTAGTTGATAGGTAAGCTCAATTTCAACAATTGGATCCACAATCGGATCTACTATTGAATCCACAACTGGTTCTTCAATCGGGTCTTCCCCGCTTAGCGGGGGTTCTACAATTGGTTCTTCAATCGGATCCACAATCGGAGGCATATCCACAATTGGTTCTTCAATCGGATCCACAATCGGAGGCATATCCACAATTGGTTCTTCAATCGGATCCACAATCGGAGGCATATCCACAATTGGTTCTCCTTCATCCGCAATAACAAAAAATGGATTTAACTGAACAATGATTAAAATTAATATTAACAAACGTCTCATGGTAAATATGTCTGAGAGGGGCAGTTAATCTTTGTAATCTTTGTAACTTTTGTAATGCGCAACTTTGTAATTTTGTAATCGGAAATTCCCCAAAACCATCCCGATATAAATATATGTATAGGTGGGGCAACTTTGGGGGATTCCGTAACGCAAAACAAAAAACTATCACTGAAGTTTGGCGAGTATTATATGGTACTTTTTCCAATTTGTCAAGGATAAATGTGATCTGTTAACTTATTGTATGTATAAACCATTGATTTTTGGCTTTATCTAAGATATAATAGTTAGATAACTAAATAAAAACATGAGCACACAAACCCTCTCAATTGAAGAACTCGCAAACCTTTTGCATTTAGAAGCCCAGCGAGGCATTATCGATCAGGATGCGCTGTTGCAAATGGTTTCAGCCGGTGTGCTACCTAAATTCATTAACGATATTAGGGGTGCATTAAGATTAAGTATTGAGCGGGTAGAGGGTGGATTAGAGGTAACAAAACACATAACAGCATTAGCAGAAGAAAGTGTAAGAGAAATATACTAATTATTTTTCAAATATCAATTATCATTTATCATTTTGATTTATGATTTTTTTAAATGAAAAATGTACAATTAAATGAAATATGAAAAATAAAAATTGAAAAATAAAAAAAATCTTCCTATAAGGAAGATTTTTTTAAACTCTCACCGAAAGCATCATCGTTAAACCCTAGGAGTCCAATATTCTAAAAAAAATACCAGGCGGCTAAGTTCCAACAAAGCAAGAAATCAAAATGTCTGCACTCACAACGACAAGTCGAGGCAAGAAACAAACTTTGGTTTTAGTTTTGTCAGAGAATTAATCCCAGCAAAGCACCGAAGCAACAAAGCAAATGCAACCGTAGCAAGCTACAGCAACAAAGCAAAGCTACCAATAGTACCCGCTAAAGACTAAAAGCGGCAACACAATCAGTGAGAGAAGTCTGTCCGAGAAACTGGACAAAAGACAAATGACCAAAGACAAGAGACGCAAGATTCTGCACAAGGTAAAACCCAAACGCCAGATGCCCAAAGAATCAAAAGCCAAATTTTGTTTTTGTTTTCAGGGACAGGCTTTTCTCACCGACCTAATCAGTGAGAGAAGTCTGCCCAAGAAAGAAAACAAGAAGACAAATGGCAAAAGCAGATGGCAGAAGGAACACCGATCCATTCTCCGTAGTAAACTACGAAGGACGAAAGTGAACCAACAGCCAAGAGCTAAAGAAGCCAAAAGCCAAATTTTTGTTTTTATTTTCAAAGGCAGGCTTTTCTCACTGATCAAATTAATTATAAAAGAACATATTTTTTTCTGAGTGTTCATTATATTATAGCAAAATTTTCAAAACTTTGCAAGGGGTTTTTTAAAAAAAAGTATTAATTAACAAATGGTATAGCGATAACCAATTGCTTGCCATGAAATACATCAAATGGCTTATAAAAAGGATATTCAATAAATTTGACATTATTTCGGGTTGTTATACAATGGTTATACGATTTAAAAACTTGTATTTTACTTTTATCTCAAGTTAATAAAAAGAATTATCAGTTTTCACTTTTTGTCACGATTGTAAAGAAAAACAACTCACCACGACGTTCAATTAACCATTTGTAAAAAATCTAAATACAATCAAAAAAATAAGAAAAAACCCGAATGATTACGGGTAAATCTTATGTGAAAAGTTTATTTTTTATTAACTTTGAGGTTACCCAACTTAACCTTAATTTTATTATGAATACTATTATTTATTTAGTTCTTGGCTTGATAATTGGTGCAACTGGCATATATGTATATTTCACCCTGGGTGGCAAAAAAAAGCTTCGAAAATTTGAAGAGGCAAACGCAAAAAAAATTGCAGCTGCCGAAAGAAAGTTATCAGACGCTGAACACAAAGCAAGCATTGCTGAAAACAAATTAAAAGAAAAAATTCTCGACGCTAAAAACAAAGCTCTCGACATTATTGAAGAAGCAAAAAATGAGGAACGTAATATGCGCCGGCAATTAGAGAAACAAGAAAGTCGACTTATATCAAAAGAGGATTCTTTAGACCAAAAAGCTACTGAAGTTGAAAAGCTAAAAGAAAATATTCTAAAGAAAGAGGAGAGCCTAAAGGTACAAGAAGAAAAGGTAGAGGCAATGTATAAGGAGCAGGAAGAAAAACTCTCTGAAATCACAAAATTATCACAAGAAGAAGCAAAGGAAATGTTGCTTAGCAATGTAGAGCGCGATTACAAAGATGAAATTGTGAATCATTACAAAAGCATGGTAAAAGATGCTAAAGAGGATGCAAACAAAGAAGCAAAAAACATCATAGCTCAAGCAATTCAAAAGATCTCATCGGATGTTACATCGGAATCAACTCAAACAATAGTTGATCTTCCAAACGATGAAATTAAAGGACGTGTTATTGGGAGGGAGGGGCGTAATATCAATGCCTTTGAGCATCTCACAGGAGTTGATGTAATTGTTGATGACACACCAAATGCCATTATGATCTCTGGTTTCGACCTTGTGCGCAGATATATTGCAAAGAGATCATTAGAAAAATTGGTAGAGGACGGACGTATCCAACCTGCCCGCATTGAATCAGTTGTTGAAGAAACAAAGGCTGAAGTTCACCAGATGATGAAAGAGTTTGGAGAAAAAGCTACTTATGAAATGGGAATTACCGGCTTGCATCCTGATTTAATTAAAATTATTGGCCGATTACGCTTCAGAACAAGTTATGGGCAAAATGTATTAAAACACAGCATGGAAGTGGGGTTGATTGCCGCACATATCGCTGCCGAAATTGGTGCGGATGTTCATACCGCAAAAGTAGCAGGATTCTTACACGACATTGGAAAGGCAGTTGATCATGAAATTGAAGGAAGCCACGCACTTATCGGCGCAGAAATCCTAAAAAAATATGGACTTTCCAAGGAAATTATCCATGCAGCCGAAGCCCATCACGAAGAGGTTCCAATGGACACAGCAGAAGCAATGATAGTATATGCAGCTGATGCGATTTCAGCGTCCCGTCCAGGTGCCAGACGTGAAACAATAACAACTTTCTTAAAACGATTACAAGAATTAGAAGACCTTGCAAAATCGTTTAAAGGTGTAGAAAAATGTTATGCAATTCAGGCCGGACGTGAAGTTCGTGTATTTGTAAAACCAGATGCAATCGACGATCTTGGTGCCACAAAGTTATCACACGAAATAGCCCGCAAAATCGAAACAGAACTTGCGTACCCAGGAACCATTAAGGTGCAGGTTATTCGGGAATTGCGAGCGATTGATGTAGCGAAATAAACTTTATATTTTTCATTTGAGATTTTTCATTTTTCATTGCAATGATTAAATGTTTAAATGTTCAAATTAAATGAAAATTGAAAAATGAAATTTGAAAAATTACATTAAAGTTGCTCCTGCACTTCCTTTAGCGCTTCTATAAAAGGTCCCACATCTTCCGCATCCATCATAATTGTGCTTTTGCGGCCATGACTCTTTTCGCTAACTTTTATAAATTTACCATTAGAACTTTCTTTTAAGTCTATAAAAAATGTGCGAAATTTAGCCTTAATTTGTTTTGAAAAGAGTTCAGATGCATAACCATCACCCCCCTTATCACCTCGAGCAGGTGCGCTGGAACCAGTATCTTCTTTAAGGGGTGCACTGGAATCAACATCATCGAATTGATAATCATCAGCCATGTTATTTTGATTAAAAAATTATTATTCACATTATACTTACCTAAATTGAAAATTGTAAATTGTAAATTGAAAATTTAAAAGGTATCGTTATATCGTTATGTTATATATAGACGCTTCCCGCTACAACAACACAGCCAAACGCACAGGTGTGGAAAACTATTCCTTTTTTCTGATAAACGAATTAGTTAAACAAAATCCAGAGGACATCACGCTAATCGCACCAAAAAAAATTCCATTGGATGTTAATCAAATCACCATCCCATTTCCTCGTTTATGGACGCAAATTAGATTAAGTTGGGAGGTTTTTAGGAACAAAAAAATTGATCAGCTATTTGTCCCCTCTCACGTATTACCGCTTATACACCCAAAAAAATCAACTATTACAATCCATGACGTAGCGTTTAAAAGATTCCCTAAAAGTTACGGCAGACTTTCTCGTTGGTATTTAAATTGGGGAACAAAGTACGCGGTAAAACATGCAAAAAATATAATAGTGCCATCGGAAACCACAAAAAGGGATTTAATAGAGTTTTACAATGCTAAAGAGGATAAGATTACAGTTATTCCATTGGGATACAGTTCGATATATAAAGACAGTCAGCACGGCTCAGGTTATAAAGTGCTGGACAAATATCATCTACAGCCTCGTCATTACTTCTTATTTATAGGTCGTATTGAAAGCAAAAAGAATGTTGGGGTGCTTGTGAAGGCTTTCAGTGAAATTCAAAAGAAACACCCATATATAAAGCTTGTATTAGCAGGAAAGGAGGGCGTCGGCTCAGAGGAAATTTTGAGCAAAATTAAAAATAAAAACATCATTCTAACCGGATATATTAGCGATGTGGAAAAACAAGTATTACTAAAAAATTGTCTACCCTTTGTGTTCCCATCACTTTTTGAAGGATTCGGAATACCATTATTAGAAGCAATGGATGCGGGTGTTCCAATAATAGCTTCAGAAATTCCAACTTCATACGACATCGCAAAAAACAACGCTCTGTTTTTCAAATTAGATGATACTAATGCTCTAGCTCATTACTTAAAAGACCTTGTTGAAAAAAAAGAATTATGGAGCCATTTAATCCAAAATCACGAAGAAACGCTCAAGAACTACACGTGGGAGCGATGTGCAAAACATGTGCATAACTTGTTAAGAAGCTAACTCCACCCCCACAATTTACTCTTTCGCTCAGCCTGAGACTCGTCCACACTTACCTCAAGTTTCACTTTAGAAGTAGCCGAATCTTTTCCTAAATACTTAATTACGATCATTGTGATGTCATCCACTTGAACGTATTCGCCGACAAAATTTGAGAAGTCTTTTGTTAAATTATCAAAAATACTTTCAGCGGAAGGACGATATCCATGACGCTTCAGAGATGCTGTAAGTTTATCAAGCTCATACATATTTCCTATCTTATCTTTTGCCTCAGTAATACCATCGGAATATAAAACAATAGTGTCTCCAATCTCCAGAGGAATTTCTTTCTCCTGTACAATTTGGGCAACATTAGGAATCATCCCAAGGGCAATTCCACCGGATCGGATAGTTTCAACTATTTCGGTTTTCGTTCGATATACCAAAATATGCTCATGTCCTGCGCCTGTGTAATACATTTTCTGAGCCTGTTTATCCCATCTGAGCATTACGGAAGTCATAAATAAACGAGAGCTAATACGGGGAGTGAGTAAGTTATTAGTATTAACAATTAAATCACGGCCATTGGATACACCCTGAGAAACCATAGCTGTAACAAGGGTATCTACCATCATCATGATAAGACCTGCTGGTACGCCATGCCCCGTAACGTCACCGATATAAACAAAGAGCTGATTCTTATCCGGAGACATTAAAAAATCGAATGTATCTCCGCCAACCTCAGCCGCTGAACGGGTTTTTGCAACAATATCTAGACCTGGCGTTTCGGGGGCTTCCTTAGGTAGTACATCCTGTTGAATTTTTGAAGCAATATCAAGTTCTGATGACATTCTGCGACGTTCTTTGATGTCATAAGAAATCTTTTCAAGATCGGTGGTTATTTCATTAAAAAAGTGAGTCATGACACCAATTTCATCAATTGTAATTGGATTTACTTTCTTATAATTCTTCCCTGTTAATAAATTAGTAACCTGCTTTATAACTCGATTCAGAGGAATAATGACATCCAAAATAAATACAATTAAAATAAATGCTAAAACCAAAACAGATACCGCTAAAAATAAATTTAACGAAATAGAGGAAACCTGCATTCGGTTCAAAACAATCCCCACGGTGACAACTGCTGCTACCAGAACAGTAAACAGAAGAAACGCCTTATTGATTAAATTTTCTCTAATAAATTTCATGGTAGTAGCGAGAAACGCGTTCCGGAGCGGAAGGAGTCCCGCAATGGCGGGACGACTGAAACGCAGGATGAATCATGTGAAATCTAGGAACGTAGAGAGGAGATTTAATATGATTCAAGCGTTTCCCTATTAAGGCAGCACAGGGATAATATGTTTCTCGGTTAAGAAAGGATAAATGATAAATGTTAAATGTTAAATGATTGTATGGCCTCATCTACTGTTGGAAAAAATGTGATTATGGCATTAAGCCCAACTAAAGTTAAAATATCGTTAATAGTATCATTGGCACCCGCAATCAAAAGCTTCTTATTGGAATGAGTAAGAGTGGTGTATAAATAAGCAATATAACCAACTATTTTACTATCTATAAAAGTAAGTTCTGAACAATTTATAACAAATCCTTTAACGTTATTTTCTTCTAAAAGAGGTTTTGTAATAGACTCAAGTACAGGCAATTGATTGACATCAATTTCCCCTGTCATATGAATGACATAATAAGTATTTTCTATTAACTCTGCTTTGATTTGTGCAACAATTGGCATAGTATTTTTGTTATCCGACGGAGCCCCGCTGAACGAGAATCGACGGCTGTTAGCTGAAAATGTTAAATGATAAATGATAGATATTAAATGATTATTTATTTATAGTCAAAACATGTTCTAGACCTACTAAATCCAAAACATCCCTAATCTGATCATTTACATTTTTCAATACAATTTGACCGCCTTTCTTCTGAACATCGTTGTGCCAAGAGGCAAGATGTCCGATAAAAGTGCTATTTATGTAATCGACATCGCCAAAATCCAAAATCAATCTAGCCGATTCAGGCAGAGCAGTTATTTGTTCATCAATGGGCAAAGTAACAGCATCAATATTAGCCTGATCAATTTCCCCATGTAGCTTTACTGTAAAATCCGGACCTTTAGATTCCTTAGTGGCTTCAGATATAGATTTTGATGGCTTGTAAATAACAGTTTGCACCAATGGTGGGGGTGGAGGAGGCGCTGTTTCGATGTGCTTAGAAAAAGAAATAGCCAGACCGCCAAATGAACTCTGTTTTATATCCAAATGATCGGTCCACAATTTTGCAATAAGAGCCAAGCCTCTACCTGAAGTTTGAGTTACATTATTGTTTTCAACATTTTTATTTATCAACGCTTTTAATTCATCAGCTGACATTTTTCTCGTCCCTGAACCATCATCCTCCACGCTAAATTCCACCTCTTCATCGTTATATGAGAAAAAAACATGAACCGTGCTGGTATCAGCAGTGGATCCATATCGAACTGCATTCATAAATAATTCATCAACGACTAATTTCAGCCGATTACACCACTCTTTGCCAAAACCAATAAAATTAAAAACCTCCTCGGAAATATGACGAACAAGTGATGAGAAAGACAACGTTGCCGGTAAATTTAATTCTATTTTTTGTTTTATTTTTTTAGTTTTAGAACTTAAAGCTTAAGATTTAAGACTTAAAGCTTATAAATTATCCTTATATTATACCAAATTTTGGCTTAAAATTCAACAGATTCATCAATTATTTTATTCAATTTGAGTACTTCAACTGTTTTTTCAACAACTTCTGAGGGGCTATGATGGGATTTAATTAAATAAGCATCAATATTGCCAAAATCTGCTTCACGTGAAAAATCCGTAGCATCTAAATTGGTAAGCATTATTACTGGAACATAGCAATTAACATCTTTTCGCACTTCTTTTAAAACCTGATACCCATCAACATTCGGCATCATTATGTCTAAAAGAATGATATCTGGTTTTTTATTTTGATGCTTTGTAATAGCACTGCGCCCATCAAAAGCCGTATATACAGTAAAACCCTTGCGCATAAAAGTAATCGCATAAAGTTCACATATATCTTTATCATCTTCTACAATAAGTATTTTGATGTTTTTAAGAGTTTTGAACATAATAATTAGATAGCTGGGGAATATTAATTATAACTTTTCTTTTATAATTTTACAAATAATCACTTTTTTTTGACGGATAAAGGCAGTTTTAAAGTAAATTTAGTACCGTGACGTTTTCGGCTTTCTGCATCTATTGTTCCACAATGCAGCTCAATAATACGTTTTGCAATAAAAAGCCCCAAACCTGCACCTCCTTTGTAACGAGTATCCACATCCTTTACTTGTATAAACTTATCAAAAATTTGTTCGATTTTCGCTTTAGGAATTCCAACACCCTGATCCACTATTTCAACCACAGCAAAGTGTTTAGTTTTTCTGAGTTTTACAGTTATAGCTTTACCTATACGTGAAAATTTAATAGCGTTATCCAATAAATTACGTAAAACCTGAGAGATTCTTATATCATCCAGCTTTAACATTAATTTTTTGGACGATGTTAAGTTCCTGAAATTAATTTTTAATTTTTTCTCATCAATTTGAAAAGACACCCCGTCAATTGTACTCTTGGTTAACTGAATTAAATCAGTGGGGTTTAATTGCAAGTCAAAACGCCCCATTTCTAAACGGGAAACATCTAAAATGTTATTTACAAGGTAATTTAATGATTCGGTGTTATGGTAAGCGCGTAACAAATATTGCTGAATTGGCTCAGGTAACTCTTCTAATGATTCCTTCTCAACTAAAAATGAAAGGTAACCGCGAACAGATGTTAATGGAGACCTAAGTTCATGTGAAGTAACTGCTATAAATTCATCTTTCATTTCATTTAAAGATTGTAACCGTTTATTAGCTTCTTCTAAATGTTGTGTTTTTTCTGCAACTGTTTTTTTCAATTCCTCATTAAATCCTTTCAGGCGTCTTTCAGCCTCTTTAAGTAGCGTGACATCATGAACTCTGCCCAAAATTGCTTCTTGCCCATGATGATCAATTCTCTGCATTACA
>JAHJBZ010000013.1 GCA_018813295.1 Patescibacteria group bacterium
CGGATGTACAGCATGCATCACATTCTGCTTTTACTGCTGCTGTTGTGTTTACGTAGCAAATAAAGCCTGCTTTTGGGTGTTTCTTGCGCAGATCTCTGACGTCTTTTGCTGTAAGTGATTCGGAAAGAGAACAACCCGCAATTGCTGGTACCACCACTTTCTTTTTTGGGTTAAGAATTTTTGCTGTTTCAGCCATAAAATGCACACTGCAAAAAACAATAATATCCGCACTTGTTTCCATCGCCTGTTTACTAAGCCCATATGAGTCACCAACAAAATCCGCAACCCCATACATAATATCCGGAGTCTGGTAAGAGTGTGCGAGTATTATTGCGTTTTTATCTTTTTTTAATTTGTTGATTTCAAGGGTAATTGGCGCGATATCTTCACATGCTTTTTCCGTCCAGCCTACTTTTTGCAGTTTTTTAAATAAGCGGGAGGTTTCGCTTTTGATTTCTGTAGGTGAAAACTTCATAACAAAAATTTGTTACCTTGAGTTTCGGGAACTTTGACTAAAAAATCAAGTTAAAGTTGGGCTCCTACATCTCTTCGTGTGCCTTCTATTTGATCTACTAACTCAATCGCTCGTTGTACTGAAATAACTTCAAAACCATCAAGTCCAGTGTAAGAATTATCTTCACTTGCTTCGGTTCTACCCTTAAATGTAGCAAATGCTATATTCCTACCATTAGTTGCTCTCCGCATTAAATCTCTAAAAAGACCTATATGACTCAAGCTTATTTCTAATGGATCAAGGTTTAATTCAGCTGAACCCATTTCATAAGGTTTGCCATCTATATCTACTGTTTTTAATCCATCGATGTCTGGATTTTCGGGAGGAGATAAATAAGTTAATTTAGTCATGTTTTTGGAGGGTTAGTTTATTAATTATTGATCACTTTCTCTAAGTTGTCGCATTTGTTCTCTGTCGCTGATAAAACCTGCTACAAGATCATCTAATTCGTCGGTACCGATTGACTCTCGCGGGCTTTCAAGATCTATTTTTTGTATTCTTTGTCTATTTTCTATGGTTCTTTCAACTATTTCCAATGCTATTTCGGGGTCCAGTACTTCCATATTATTTCCGTCTTCATCATGTATCGCAAATAAATACTGCATGTTCTCCCTTTTTTCTAAATCCTCTTTGCGTCTTTGGAGTTTTGCAATCTCTTCTGCTTTTTGTCGTTTAATTTCTCTTACTACTATTTCACGTGTAACAGATGAAAGTTCGTCTTTTTGCATTAATATTTTTACAATCAGGTTTCTTATTCTCCCAAGAGTTTCAAGGTCCGAATCTGCATCTTTTTCGGGCATTCTCAAACTTGCTGATCTGGGAAGCATTTTGTAATGGCTTCCTCCAAAAACAATTTCTTCGGAATCGGTCCCATCCATAATATCTGATGCGTCGATTGGCGCGATGGGGGTGATTCTTTTGTGTCCGGATTCTGATTTAAATACGAATTCTTTGTTCATAAAAGGGCAACTTTATTAAAAGGTGTATTATTTTAATATATTTACTTATTTTCGTCAAATAAAAAGGCGAGGATTATAATTTTCGCCTTCGGGATTTGGTGAAGGTTATAAACCTTTTTCCAGTAACCACAAGATCATTGCTTTTTGCATATGCATGCGGTTTTCGGCCTGGTCGAAAATAACTGAATTTGGATGATCAACGGCATTACGGGAGATTTCGTAGTCGATATGACATCCCATACAATGCATAATTCTTGCTTGCGGGGCATATGAGTCAATTAATTTCGCATTAATTTGGTAAGGTGTGTAGGTCTCAATTCTTTCTTTGTATTGTTTCTCAAATTCAGGAAGGACTTTTCCATCTTTGAAATATTCCATATCCATCCATGCATCTGTATGCACATAATCTGCATCTTTTAAAGCTTCTTCTAAATCCAATGTTCTTTTGACCAGCCCGGTTGATTCAGCCTCTTTGTTGAGCTCAGGATCAACACTTGGTTCATTAATGCCTGGAGCTGCGATTGTAAATTGAATTCCAAGCTTAGTGCAAACAAGCATCAGAGTATTCATTACGTTGTTTTCTATCCCTAACCAGACAACTTTTTTTATATTTTCTACCCCACCGGAATGCTCAATCATGGTTAACATGTCGCTCATTGCCTGACATGGATGATATTTTTCACTACAGGCATCAATAACAGGTATTTGGTTTGCGGATGCTGCAGTCATTACATCTTCTGCTTTTTTTGCACGGAACATAAGAATCTGTCCGTAGCGCATGATGGCCTTAATCTCATCTATGAATTCTGTACCGATCGAAAGTTGTGTTGTTCTTGCGTCTAAAAAAATCGCATGACCGCCAAGTTCTGTCATCCCAGCCTCGAAGGATAGGCGAGTTCGGGTCGAAGTTTTTTGGAATAACATTATGAGTGTCTGGTTTGGCAGCAGATTAGTTATTTCACCTGCGTTTCTTTTGGCTTTAAGCTTTATGGCCATGTCGAGCATTTCTAAAATGTCCTCTTTTGATTGCTCTTTGAGGGAAATGATGTGTCTCATGATAGTTGGAGTTAGGAGCTTTTTTAAAGATACATTACTTATTAAATTCTTTCAAATTTTGGATCTAAACTTGAACCTATACCTATATATAAACTATAGTATGTTAAGGAATTTATAATTAAAAATATTATTATGCCTAAAAAAGCCACCAAGAAAGACAAAACTATAAAAAAGAAAATTTGGTTTAAAAATAAGGTTGTTCAGCTTAATAAAACCGTTGAGGAATACAATGCAGGTGAGGATATTATCTATGATCAGGATATGATTCCGGATGATGTTTGGTGCAGTCGATGTTATGCCAGGCTTCTTGCCCGTCATAAACTTATCACCAAAAAAGAACTCAAAGATCTTGAAAAGGGACTCGATGAAATACTGGAATTGTATGCAAAAGGTAAATTTGTTTTGAAATTGGAGGATGAAGACAGTCATACAAAAATCGAAGACTATCTAATTAATAAATTAGGGGATACCGGCAAGAAAATTCATACCGGCCGCTCTAGCAATGACCAGGTTCTTGTAATGATGAGGTGGTTTTTAATGAGAAAGGCAAAAGAGCTTAGAAAAAGAGTGTTTAGGTTAGCTCTTCAGTGCATCAAATTTGCTAAAAAGCATGAAATGGTACCGATGCCTGGTTATACCCACATGCAAAAGGCTATGCCTACCAGTGTTGGAACGTGGATGGGATCTTTTGCGGAAAGTTTGATGGATGATGTGACACTACTCAACACAATTACCGATGGAATTGTTGACCAAAATCCACTTGGTTCCGGTGCGGGGTACGGTTCACCTTTTGATTTTGATCGCGATTGGCTCAGTAAAGAAATTGGATTTAAACGAACTCAGAATAATGTAATTTATTGCCAAAATTCCAGAGGTAAGATCGAAGGTTTGGTTCTTGAGGCTTGCTGTCAGATTATGCTTACGCTTAATAAGCTTGCTTCTGACCTCCTATTTTTTACAACTCAAGAATTCCAATTCTTTAACATCGATGACAGCATTGCAACCGGTTCTTCCATTATGCCGCAAAAGAAAAATCTTGATGCCGCAGAACTCATTCGCGCTCGCGCGGCTACTGTTGTTGCGTGCAGAAGTGAGATGACAACAAACATCCTACACAAAATTTCCGGTTATCATCGCGATGGGCAGGAGATTAAAAGACCTCTGTTCCTCGGCCTTAAATATACCGAGATGTCACTCGAAACCATGGGGGCAATAATTCAAAACATCAAACCTAATAAAAAAGTGTTGGTTAAATCGATGCTTGATTGTCCGGGGCTTTTTGCAGCTCATAAATCTTTTGAAAAAGTAAAAGAGGGAATGACATTCAGAGATGCTTATCGCGAAGTCGGATCCAATATTCAGAATATCAAAGTTACCGAAGCTGATATTAATAAATATCTCAAGATGTCTACGCATCAAGGGGGAACTGGGAATTTGCAGTTGGATAAAATTGAAAGGCAGATTAGGAAGTTGATGAAATAAAATTTATTTAACATTTATCATTTAACATTTATCATTTTTTAATTCGTAATTCGTAATTTTTAATTAATTATGGAAAAGTGGGACTTGTTATCATTGCTCAGACAGAAAATTACTGAGAAAGGTGGGCCTGTTTGTTGTCATGCACATTTTGATAAAGCTTATGTTATAACTCCGGAGACACTTGAAATGACATTGGATAGTATGGAAGTTAAGTGGGATCTTTGGAAAAAAATTAAGGAGGGGTATACGCATGAAAATTTAGTTCAGAGGATGTGTATTAGTGCGGAGAATATGATCAAACAGGGTTCCGATATCGTCCGAACAAATATTGATGTGGATAATACCGTTGGAATGATGTGTGTTGAGGCTGCTCTGGAAGTTAAGGAGAAATATAAAGATAAAATCAATATTCAAATCTGTTCGCAGGTGCTCGAAGGTGCCATGAATCCGGAGGCGCAACAGTGGATTGAGAAAGCTGCACCTTATGTTGATGTGCTCGGTGGTCTTCCTTCCCGCGATCGTCCAAACCAAGGTGAGCATCTTGATTATATTTTTGAGATGGCAAAAAAACATGGAAAAACTGTTGATGTACACATTGATCAAAACAACGATCCGGATGAAAAAGATACTGAATTACTTGCAAAAAAAGTTATTGAGCACGGTATGCAGGGGAAAGTGAATGCAATCCACTGTTGCTCACTCTCTGCGCAAGAGGATGATTATATGATGGAAGTTATCAAGCTTATTAAAGAGGCTGATATGCCTGTGGTTGTATGTCCAAGGTCTATGATCGATGGAGTGCAGCTTCGAAATAAAACAGCACCCGTTCACAATTCTCTTGCACCTGTCCCGCAACTAGTTGAGGGGGGAGTGAGTGTTGCACTTGGTGTTGATAATGTGCACGACTACTTTTGTCCGTTTATAGATGGAGATATATTCACCGAACTTGTTTTTTTATTGGAGAATTGTCGTTATTATGATGTTGAGGTGCTCTCTGATATTGCAACGGTGAACGGAAGAAGGATTCTTGAAGCGATTTAGTTGGTTTGTGTAAATGCGAATGAGTTGCATTTGCACTTGAATTGCATTTGCACTTGAATTGCATTTGCATCACAGTTGCATTATTATTTGTGCAACCTTATTTAATTATATTTTTTCATGACTAAAGATTTAGAAAAACAATTAGAAAAGAAGGGGGTATATTTTACCCACCTTGTAAAAGAGCTGATCACAACTCTAGTTAAAGCAAAAAGACCTTTATCTATCGAAGAAATACTGGCTAAATTTAATAGGAAAAAATTCAATCCACACCACTCTTCTTTATATCGACAGCTTTTCAGGTTATCAGCTTTAGATATGGTTGAGGAATCCTTATTTTCCGACGGAATAAAACGTTATTGTTTTATTTATGAAAGAAATCATCATCATCATTTTGAATGTAACAAATGTGGTTATCTTGAAAATGTTCCAATGAAAAAGTGTGAGGATATTACGATTAAGGTATCAAAAAAACTAAAAAAAGTTGGTCATACAATAACCTCACATTCATTTACCCTAAAAGGTCTTTGTTCAAAATGTACTTGTATTTAATTCAAAATTAGAAAATTGTAAAATTAATCTTGAATCTTGAATCTTTAATTTTTAATTTAATAATTATGTCCCAAGTTTGGCTCTATACACTCGTTAGTGTTCTAATCGTAAGTCTGGTTTCTCTGGTAGGTATTTTGATTGTTATTTTAAAACAAAAAAGTGTAAAAAAGTTTTTACTCTTTATGGTTTCTTTCGCTGCTGGTGCAATGCTTGGTGATGTCTTTGTTCATTTGCTTCCGGAGCTTATTGATGGCGGGCATTTTAATCTTATGACATCGGTTTATATTTTGTGTGGAATTCTCCTTTTCTTTGTACTCGAAAAAATCATTCATTGGAGGCATTGCCATCATGCTGCAGTAAAAGATCACATCCACCCTTTGGCTTTTATGAATTTAGTGGGTGATGCAGTTCATAATTTTATAGATGGTATCCTTATTGCAGGTAGTTTTATGTTGAGTATCCCAGTAGGTATTGCAACAACCGTAGCGGTGATTTTGCATGAAATACCACAAGAAATGGGGGATTTTGGTGTGCTTTTACATTCAGGTATGAAAGCCAAGAAGGCGTTAATGTTTAATTTTCTCACTGCATTGACCGCTGTTCTTGGTGCTTTGGTTATTTTGGGACTCGGCATCGATGATCATGATGTTGTACAGGTGATAATTCCTTTTACCATTGGTGGTTTTTTATATATAGCGAATGCTGACCTGATTCCAGAGCTTCATAAAGATGTAAAAGTCAAAAATTCCGTAATCCAATTAATTAGCTTTTTGATTGGAGTGGCTATTATGTTTTTGCTTTTATTCCTACCTACCCATGGTCATGACAGCAACATAGATGGTGGTGATATTATTGGTGAACATAACAGTGTGATTGAGGAGGTACATTGAAAGCAAATGATATCTTCTAAAGGTTTATGTTATGGATAGCTTATTTATGTATATTCACTTTTTTTAGGATAAGATAGGCAGCGGTTATGGATGTAATTGGAATAAGTAATATTATGGATGCTGCTCCAATAAATATGCGAGCTAATTCTAGTGCCACAAAATCGTAATTTAAAAATTCATGTATATTGTTGAATTTTGCCAGCGTCATTAGAACCAAGAAAGGGAAAGATGCAGCCAGATAAGCAAGCAATAGAGTGTTAATCATGCTTCCCAATATATCTTTACCTACACCCATTCCCAGTTTATATGTTTTTGAGAAAGTCAATTCCGGGTGTTCCTTCATACCTTCAAAAATTGCGGAACAAATAGTAACAGCAACATCAATTAATGCTCCTACGGCACCTAAAAATAGTGAAACAATCAAAATCTGATGAATATTAACATCAGGGAATTGGATTAGTAGTATTCTGAACTCTTCTGAAGGGGTATGTCCAATCTGTATTACAGCGGTAAATAAATAAGTCAGGATAAAACCAATAACATAACCAATATTAACGGCAATAATAGCGCTCGCACTTTTTTTATTAAAGCCATGAATTAAAGGTATGGTTAAAATCGTTATTAAAAGAACGTATATAATTCCTGCTAAAATTACCGAAGTGCCAATCTGAACTGCATTCAGAATAATTGTGTAGAAAAAGAATAAGGAAATTACTACGCTTATTATTGAATAGAAACCTTTTTTACGGGCAATAAAAATCGCCAGAATACAAAACAGTACAAAAGCAAGAAGCAGGCCGTCAAAATGGTAATAATCAGCTATGTCATATTGAGTTTTGCCATCTTCTAATTCACTGATGTACACGCTTACCATATCTCCTGTTTTATAATCATCATGAATATAAAAATCACTCAATTCTGTTCTGATTATTCTATTTTCTTCATCTAAAAGCTGTACATAGAAATTTTCATCATTAATTTGAACTATTTTTCCTTTTGTAAATTGATTCTGATTAAGGTTTTCATTTATTTGTGATTGAGTAGCAGATATTCTTGAAAATTGAAAAACTATTAACATTGCTATTAACCAAAATATTCCATATGTAATATAAATTTTTTTCATTTTGGATGATTAAATGGTTATATTTGTAATTTTAATCGCTTTTCCTTTGATTAAGGCTTCTGCAATTTTTTTGTTTGCGGAAGTAAGAGTGCGTTGGAAAGTACTTTGAGAGATTTTCATTTTTTTAGCACAGGTGTGCTGGTCTAATCCTTCAATATTTTTAAGGCGGATAGCTTCTATTTCATCATGCTCAAGATTTACCTCTTCTAAGGATTGCAACGGAATGCCACGAGGCTTAAAATAATTTACCTCTGGCTTAAAACGAACACAGCGATTTTTTCTTGGCCTCATTATTTTTCTTTATTAGAAGATTCTGAATTAAAACGTCTTCCTAGGTTGCGTCCTCTGCCTCGGTTGCAGCCACGAGGGGCATTTGGATTACAAGGCCCCATTCCTCTACCTGTCATAGGACCTTTACCTTCTGGTCCTGTTTTATCAAAATTTGGCATAATATTAAAGTTAAAATATAAGTCATTATGAATATATATTCATAACCTTTAAAAGTCAATTAATATTTTTCATTTTTCAATTTTCATTTTTCATTATAGAATGGAGTAACCATTTTTCATTTATCATTTTTCATTTATCATTTTTTGGATGTTTACTTAGACAACGCGGCGACAACCAAGCTCGATGAGCGAGTGCTTGAAAAAATGAAGCCATATTTTACTGAGAAATATGGGAATGCTTCATCGATTCATCATATGGGGCAAGAGAGCTCCGTTTTGCTTACAAAATGCAAAGAGGAAATTGCAAAAAGAATAAATGGAGACCCCGATAACATTATTTTTACAGCTGGCGGGACGGAATCAAATAATATGATTTTAAAAGGGGTTGCCCGAGCTAATCAGGGTAAAGGAAAGCACATTCTCGTTTCATCAATTGAACATGCTTCTGTACTCAAGCCTGCCGAACAATTAAAAAAGGAAGGTTTTGATGTTGAACTTATTCCGGTTAATTCAGGTGGTTTTGTCGAGCTGGATCAGATTAAGAAAATGATCAGGCCGGAAACAATACTAATCTCTGTTATGACCGTTAATAATGAAATCGGAACAATTCAGCCAGTCGAGCAAATTGCCAGGTTTGCCAGAAAGAACGGAATTTATTTTCATACCGATGCCGTTCAGGCGATTCCTTATAAAGATATAGATATAAAAGATTGGAATGTTGATTTTTTGAGTCTATCTGCGCATAAGTTTTATGGGCCAAAAGGTGTTGGCCTTGCTTATATCGATCGTAAAATTAATATTGAGCCGCAGGTTATTGGCGGTGGTCAGGAATATGGTCTTCGAGGTGGTACTTATAACTTGCCAAGTATTGTCGGGATGACCGAGGCACTTAAATTAATTTACCAAGAAAAGGATGAATATATAAATCGCGTATTCGAATTATCTCAATATCTCTGGAAGCGTATAAAAGAAGAGATTGATGAAGTCGCAATTAATGGTGATCCTGGAAACCGAACTCCAAACAATCTAAATGTCATGTTCAGAAGGATAGAGGGGGAGGCGATACTTATGGATTTATCTACCAAAGGCATTTGCGTATCAACCGGTTCTGCTTGCAGTGCAATTAATTTAAAAGCATCTGGAGTTCTTCAGGCAATTGGCCTTGAAGATTATCATTTAAATAGTAATATTAGATTCTCACTTGGTAAATTTACAACTAAAGAAGAAATTGATTATACTGTCTCTTGTCTTGTTGATACTGTTAAAAGGTTGCGTTCGTTTACACCCATTAAATAAGGCAAAGGAAAAGGCAAAGGTAAAAATTTTTAATTTTTAACTAGAATTGTGGCATTAAATTATTCTGAAAAAGTAATGGATCACTTCCTACACCCACGAAATATTGGGAAGATGGAGAAATACGATGGTTTTGCCGAGGTTGGAAATCCGGTTTGTGGTGATCAGCTGTCTTTTTATATCAAAGTAAAGGGTGATAAAATCGAAGACGTAAGATTCCTCTCATTTGGTTGTGCTTCCAACATCGCCACAGCATCAATTATGACAGAGAAAGTTAAAGGAATGAGCATTGAGGATGCTAAGAAATTTGATTGGAATAAAATTGTTGAAGACTTAGGCGGGCTTCCAACTCAAAAAGTCCATTGCTCAATTTTGGCAGTGGATGGACTAAAAAAAGCGATTGAGGATTATGAAAGCAGGGGCTAGCTTTTGGTAAACTTTTTTACTTTTTCAACAATATCATCCAGTGATACTTTGGCTTTTGCGAAGTAGTCTTTTGCGCCTAGCTTCAAGGCTTCCTCTTTGCTAATTTCTTCAAACATATTGCTGTAAACGATAGCGGGGGTAGTAATCCCCAGCAGTTGTAATTCATGTAATACTTCAAATCCGGTTCTTTCAGGCATTATAAGATCCAAAAGAATCAAATCGTAACTATTGTTTTTAACTTTCTTTAGAGCTTCTTTGCCGTTAACGGCTACTTCCACTATAAAGCCGGCTTCTGTTAATGCAAAGCTGACCGCTTTTGCAAGAGATGGGTCGTCTTCAGCGATTAAAATTTTTGGATTTGTTTCTGTCATAGTATTTTTTTATTCTGAAATTAGTATATATAAAATGAACGGATATGCAATTTTATTCTGCTTTTTTCAGCCCCCTATTTTTTAGCGAGGTTCAATAATGACGTTTTCATTATCTGTGACACGGTCTCTTACTTCGGCAGAAATACCATAGTTTCCATCAGCACCTTCTAATATTGTTGCTAAGTAATGACCATACTCCCTCAGATGTAATTTAAAGCCTGAAAAGGCAAATTCTCCGGGAGGAGTTAGACCTTCAGGTGCGAGTCTAGAATTGGCAGCACGAAACATTTCCGGAACATCCATCTTTTTCTGTATTTCCTGGATTAATTCTGTTGTTTTATTTACGTCAGGATGAAAAATCTGGGCAATTTGAATTAGTATTTTTAGTCTATCTGCTATTGTAAACATAATTCTTTGCGTTTCAAGGAATTTTTGAACTTGTTCACCTGTATATTTTCCATTGTATTTATGTAAATGTGCCCAGGCTTTTAATCGCCCACGACAAGCAATTACATAACGTTGTTTTTAATAATATGTCCCTAAACGTACTAGTTTACCTTCTCCTCCAGCATATAAAGGCTGGTCATATCCTTCCTGATGCCGTAAATCATAAAGTCCATTCGCCTCCAAAGGTCTTTTAACTTCTCTCCACGTACCCTCTTCTAACATGGGAATGAATTGTGTCATAGTAATTTTTTTAGAGGACTTATTATATCACATGCAAAAAAACAACTTGCAAAAAGCTATGTCCTCGGATAAATTAGTTAAGCAATAAACGTTCCTTGGTATCCGCCGCAGGCGGAGGTAGAGGAACCGGCACAATATGTTCCTTGGTAGCTCAGCGGTAGAGCAACCGGCTGTTAACCGGTAGGTCACTGGTTCGAATCCAGTCCAAGGAGCCATCTATTTTACGTCAAATAATAGCCATAAAAATATAGATATGTAACTTTATGGTATATTAAAAATGATAAATTTTCTTAACTTTCCTGATTATGAAAAAAAGGATGCTTTTAGCAATCATTACAGGCGCTGTTCTAGGTGTTTTTTGTATTATCGGGGTTGGCTACCGTTTCGGGTATAGCGGAAATGAACTCTTTCTCTTTGCCACCTGGTTTAATCGCTTATTAATGGGTATGGTGATCGGATTAGCTGGTTCATTGATAATTATTAAAGGAAAATATAATGCTTTGATTCGAGGTGCATTATTGGGATTGATTGTCAGTTTTTCCTTTTATCTTGCTACTGATTTTAAAGATCTCACTGGATTCATTGCAGGTATTATCTATGGAGTTATTATTGATTATGTTGCTAGTAAATATAAGTAATTTTTTTAAAAAAAGTAAAAAACATTGAGATTATAAATATTTAAAAAATGTGAGAGATAAATTCCTTATTATCACCTGGATTATAATGAGTGTTTCTTCTTTTTAAAATCATAATAACATGAATAATCCACCTTCCATGCTTCACCTTCCGGAATTGGGATTTTACCAAATCCGTAGGGGGTGTCGATAACAAAGCGGGCGGTGGCGGCTATACCGGAAAGTCTTGGTCGTAGGCGTTGCCAAAGATCAATTGATTCTCTGACTGGAACGGTAAAATGTTCCGCCCAGTAAACTGGGTCATTTTGGTAAATATAATAAGGCCTTACCCCTTCTTTTGCGAGGGTTTCGAATAATTCCTGTAAGATTTCCTCCGAATCATTCACTCCTTTTAAAAGCACACTTTGGCTAAATACGGTTGCGAGTGATTTTTTCCGGAAATTATACAGCACTTCTAGTGTTTCCGCTGTCAGTTCCGCAGGATGGTTGATGTGAACCATCAGGCAGACATTTTTGATTTCTGAGAGAAGTTGATAATGCCATTCCTGAATCTGTCCGGGGTTGTGAACGGGGAGCCTTGTACCGATGCGGATGATATCCAGGTCTCCGCTTTTTTGAAGGACAACGAGACTCTTAACAATTTTGGTTAGATAAGGTTTTGGTGCGGTGAGTGGATCTCCTCCAGAAAGAATTACTTCATTTACTTCTTTCGCGTTTTTCAGAAACTCCATCACTTTCCGAATATCTTCATCGCTGAGCAGGGCTTTCTGGGCGATAGAACCGCATGTTCGCGCTTTCATAAACACCGGCAAACCAACCTCCCGTCCGCGGGTACAGAAACGGCAGAAAGAAGCGCAAAAACGAGTGACTGTCCATAGCACGCGACCATGCTTGATAACATTGCCATTTTCGTCAATTTCTCCGCGATATTTGTAAATTACTCCGGGAACGATTTCGTATTCATCTTCACTTAGGGGATCCATAGCTCCTTCCTGATGATTTTTCCTTTCCAGTTCTGGTCGGGCGACGAATTGCAGGCCGATAGGACCATTTACTCCGCCTGTTCTTTCAATCAAACTACACAGATGTGAAGATATTACTTCAGGAAGTCCTCCGTGTGGCAGAATCATATCCATTCCTTTGCCAACTAAAGGTGGGTTCAGGCATGCGGGATTGATCGGTTGGAAATGGTCGTGGGTTTTTGTGGAAATATTATCCACAGGACTCCTCTGAATGGTTAAAGTTTTTTTAAGAACACGTGATTGTACGTGGTTTTCATTGTAAATGGTTTTTTTCATAACGTTTTAAGGCTGAAGAAATAATGGTTTTTAATAAATTCTGATAATCCATCCCAATCATTCGGGCTGCCATAGGAAAATAAGAAGCCTTTGAGATTTCAGGGGGAATCAATCCTGCCGGTGAATTAACTTCCAGAATATAAGGGTTATTTTCTCTGTCACAACGGATATCTATACGACAAAAGTCTTTTATTCCTAATGCATTCCAAGCTTGCAAACAAATATCTTCAATCTTCTTCTTTAGTTTGATATCTATGTCAGCAGGGCACTTAAGGTGAAACTCGTTTTCACTGTCTCCTTTATCAACGATTGCGACTTCATGGATCCACTTCACTTCGAATGAGTCAATGGGCTGATATTGGGGTGGAAGAAGGGAGAAATCCGGTTCAATAATCGGCAAAATGCGCGGAGGATTTCCTAACATCGGCACTGAAAATTCCCGACCATCCAAATAAAGCTCAACTAAAGCCGGCTGATTGAAATTATCAATAATATATTTAACCTGTCTATAAAGGCTTTTTTCGTCATAAACAATGCTGTTGTTGTCGATTCCCGCAGATGACCCATGACATGTCGGCTTAACGAATAGCGGGAAAAGCAGTGAGGGGTCGAGAGATTCTTTTCCTGTCTGGAAAACCTGAAATGGAGGAGTGGGGATTCCATTGGCCGTCAGTATCTGTTTAGCTTTAGCTTTATTAAAAACTAAGCATTGTGTGAGTGGTGAAGATCCTGTGTAAGGAATTTTGAGCATCTCCAGCATGGCAGGCAGATGAGATTCGCGATCCTCGCCATATAACCCCTCTGAATAATTAAAGGCGATATCGATTTTTTTCTGATTCTGGTGCAACTTAATATAGGCTTTTTTATTCGCTTCGATAGGAATAACATTGAAGCCATGGGTTTTTAGATGACGAATCATGGCCTTGCTGGTCGGCGGATCATCAAAGTCAACCTCCATCTGAGTCCTGATGTCGTTTGGGTCTGGGTATTTCCGGCGAACGTTGTATAGAAAAGCGACAGTTATTTTTTTCACTTCCATATTGTTAAATAGTACTTCTTGTTAAATTTTTTTACATTTCCCTCAGATATCCCCAAATATGAAGTTTATCACTATCTTCAAGCCATCTATCGCCAATATCGGTTCGATAATACATGTTGGGGATAATAATATTTTTAATACGATCATACATCTGCTGTTGCGCCTGCCTCATAGTCTTCCCCATACCAGTGACTACTAAGGCTACTCCAGAAGGGCCAGCAATAAGCCATTCATCATTTACCAATTTTACGTCTTCAATATGTATGCCTTCTTGCGGTGGCTTCTTAAAGATAATTGCCATATTTTTAGAAAAAGAATTAAATGTTTTTTTATCTCTATATGGAAAGGGCGGAACTACAATTCTTAATCCAACCTGGAAATCTTTTTTAGTTTTTAAAATTACTTTTTCTCCTTTTGCAAGCTGGTAAAAAAAATCTCCGATTGGATTTAATATTCCGTCCGATTGGATAACAATAGTTGGAAAACCAAATCTCGAAGTAAACTCAAGTGGATAAATACCCTTGTCATTTACAATGCAATTGATATCCATATAGCCTACATAGCCTTCTTCGCGTAATGTCGGCTCCATTTTTTTTAATGTGGTGTTAAAAAGCCTGTTTGGATTACTCCAAAACATACTGGTACCCATTTCTCCAGTCGCTACTCCCAATTCTTTTGGAAATAATTTTTTATGTTCAAAGTTGACATTAATAGGGTAAATAAATTCATAACCATTAAAAAAGGCTCCGACGGCAACTTCCACTCCTTCAATCTTTTTTTGTAGCTGAAAGTTTTTTACCTCTTTTCCGTTCCATGTATTGCGATAGGCAGTCAAGACACGGATGATGTCATTTCCATCATCTTCCTGACCTACAAAGAGTAATCTATTAATATTCGGCGCTTCCCCGCTTGGCTTGATAACGTATTTGCTGGGATTTTTTTTAATGTATTCAATTCCATCATTAAAATTATGAAATATTTTGTGGTGGAGAATTTCAACACCATGCCTTTTTAATTCTTCCTGACCGAAATCGCGATCGTCTTCAAGCCGATCTGTATAAGGTGTACCTCCGATAACATATTTCCCCCGATTTCTCAATTTTTTAGCCTTGCTTCCTTGCCCCGAGACATTATCGAATACAATTACATCAGCCCAATCAACCCATTTTTCCCAATCGTTTGTTTTTTGAATAAACCCATTAGCGATTTCTTTTTCTGATTTATTCTCAATATAATATTTAACTTTATGCCCCTCTTTTGATACTTGCCATGCAATATCTTGAATTAAAGCTGTCAGGGAAACAAAAAGAAATTTTTTAGCTGAAACACATTTTTTCATTATTAATTGATTTTTTATGATACGTTTTGAGTCTTTAATAAAAAAAATTCCTAGCGGACCTTTTAAGGGGTAGGAAATTAAAAATATTTGCTGTGTAAATAAAAAACTGGTCGCCCACTCTCGCAGGAAGCGGATCTTCATCGGCTTCAGGTAATGAATTGTCAGTTAAACCTGACAAGGTTTCGACCTTTTGATTTGTCATTTTTTTTACACATAAAATTAACCTAATTATCATTTTTTTTTAAAAAAAATCAATAGAAAAAAAATTGCTTAAATAAGCCATTTTTTTTTGACGTGTGGTAAAATAAAATAAACTTAATGAATAATATTAGTGTATATTAATGTTATTACTTAATATTTTAAAAATAATGGCTAAAGGAAGCAACAAGCAAAAAAGGGAGAAAAAGAAACCAAAAAAGGATAAGAAAAAGTAAATCGGTTTTAACTTCGTCCAGTCCAAGGAGCCACCCATTTTTTCCTTACTTAAGCCTTAAAATGCCATTTTCCTTCTAGGTACTCTGCAACAATATCCCCACCTTCTGGCATATCATCCTTATCCCAAAAAGTTCGATCAATGCTGGTTGTTTGGCTCTGATTACCTTCGTGTCTCCCCTTGATTGTATAGTTAATAATCTGATATCCTCCATCAGGATTGGGAGATTTAACCTCCAGTACAAGCAATGTTCCCTGTTCATCATTGATGATTTTATCAACTGTTAAATTATCCAATTCTAATTGATTAGCCATAGCAAAGAGCACGATGAGCTTTGTAATCTCTTCTTTGGAAAACGTTCGCTCTTCTTTGATTTCTGAAGTTGTACAAACTTTTTCAATTTCGGCTTTTTTCTCAACCAAAGCGGCAGTATGTAATTCTAATTTTACAGAATCTCTAATAATTTCAATAATTTCTTCACTATGGCCTTCAGGAGGCTCAATCAACTCCAATATTGAGGTATCGTTTGTATCAGCGGTCATTTTTTTTACTTTTTAGCTATTAAAATATAATTATACATGCTTTTTAACTTTATTGCAAGCAATTGGTGGTCACCACTATTAGTGGAATTTTTAATTATTAATTTCTTAAAAAGATACTTCAAATATTAAGATCTTCTTTGCCTCTTTCTATCAATCTCTGTTAAATGTTTTTTACGTAAGCGGATATTTTTAGGGGTCACTTCCACATATTCATCATCCTGAATATATTCAAGAGCCCTTTCAAGCTCAACCTCTACTGGTGGAGTAAGGTTAATTGCATCATCAGAACCAGAAGCACGAACATTTGTAAGTTTTTTACCCTTAAGAGGATTGACCACCATATCAGATCCTTGATTATACTCTCCAATGATCATTCCTTCGTATACTTCTGTTACTGGATGAATAAAAATGGGGCCACGCTCTTGAAGATTCCATAATGAATAGGCAGTTGTTGTTCCTGTAGCTCCTGAAATCATTGATCCAACCTTGCGTTTTTCAATTTTTCCACAATGAGGAGCGAAATGACTAAAAGAATGATACAAAGTTCCTTCTCCTCTTGTTAAAACAACAAAGGTTGAACGGAAGCCGAGCAGTCCTCGTGTTGGAATTTCAAATTCCATAATTGTATTACCATTTTCATTCGATATATTTTTCATAATCCCTTTTCTGGGAGACAAAGCTTCAATAATTTTTCCAGCCATATTTTCCGGCACATTCGCTATCGCCAATTCAATTGGCTCAGAAGAAACGCCGTCAATCTCTTGTAAAATAACCTGTGGCTGAGAAACTTGGAGCTCAAAACCTTCTCGACGCATATTTTCAATTAAAACCGAAAGGTGCATTTCTCCACGACCATAAACCTTAAATGTATCTGTATTATTAGTCATTTCAACACGTAATCCAACGTTGGTTTCCAGCTCTTTTATAAGACGGTCCCGAATATTGCGACTTGTTAGTAATTTTCCTTCTCGTCCTGCAAAAGGAGAGTTATTAACCATAAAATCCATTGCAAGTGCGGGTGGATCAACCCGAATGGCAGGAAGTGGTTCAACATCCGGATTATCTGTAATTGTTTCACCTACATAAATATCTGGAATTCCGGCAATAGCAACAATGTCACCAGCCTCCACTTCTTTTACTTCAACCCTCTTCAATCCTTGAAAAGTAAAAACCTTACTCAAACGTGCTGAACGTTTTTCACCATCAGAATTAAGTATGGTAACCATTTGGCCTGTTTTAACCTTACCTTCAAAAATACGACCAACTGCCATTCTGCCTAAATAATCATCATAAGATAAAGTAGCTGGCTGCATTCTAAAATCCTTTTTAGTATCCGCTTTGGCAGCTGGAACATTTTCCAAAATAAAATCTAAAAGGGGAATAATATCCTTGCGCTCGTCATCTAAATTTCGAATCGCAATTCCCGCGCGCGCATTTGTATATATGTAAGGAAAATCCATTTGCTTATCAGATGCTCCAAGTCTACTAAATAGATCAAAAGTTAAATCCACTACTTTATCCGGTCTGGCCGCAGGTTTATCGATTTTATTGATCACAACAAGAACAGGTAATCCAAGTTCTAATGATTTAGAAAGAACAAACTTGGTCTGTGGCATAGGTCCTTCGTAAGCATCCACCAAAAGAACGGTTGCATCCACTGTTCGTAAAACACGTTCCACTTCTGAGCCAAAATCAGCATGACCTGGTGTATCTACAATATTGATCTTCGTTCCCTTGTAATTGATTGCTGCGTTTTTGGCATAGATTGTAATACCACGCTCCTTTTCCTGGTCATAACTGTCCATTACACACACATCTACCGTTTCGTGAGAATTAAATGCTCCTCCTGCTTTTAATAAAGAATCCACCAAGGTTGTTTTTCCATGATCAACATGGGCAATAATAGCAATATTTCGAATTTCCATCAGGTTTTATGAATATTAATAATCAACTGAGTGTATTACGGGGTAGACAAAAACACAACCATATTTCCATATATAAAGACTCAATCATTTTTTGAATAAGTGCTTTTTTTGATATGTGGTAAAATAAAACAAATTTAAAATAAAAAATCATGAAAAAGTTCATCTCACTACACAAGTGGCCTTTACTGGGGCTTGTTTTTGTATTCGTTTTAATTGCAGGGGTTTCAGCTCTGGCGTTATCTTCATCAGAATCTTCAGCGGACGATGTTTTAAGTTCATTTTCTGATATTTCAATGGAAGATGAAGAATTTGAGGCAATCACATATCTTCAGAGGGAAAAGATTTTTCAGGGGAATGATGATGGAACATTTAATCCCGATGGATCTTTAAACAGGGCAGAGTGGGCCACGATTTTAGTCAGGCTTTCCGGTGTTGATCCGAGCCTGGATGATAACAGTGACTGTTTCCCTGATGTAGAAGATGAATGGTTTGCCCCATCAGTATGTTTTGCTAAATCTCAGGGGTGGATAACCGGATATGAAGCAGGTGATATGGCTGGTAAATATGGCCCTGAGTTACCCGTCCAGGATATAGAAGCACTTGCAACTTTGGCCAGGCTGACAGGTTGGGATGTTGAAGAAGATGAGGGGGATGAATGGTATGAACCTGCACTTAAATTTGCTCAGGAAAAGAAGATCTACGACGAATCTGAACCGATTAAAGATATTGCAAGAAAGGATATTGCAGATGTTACCTATAAAATGCTGGCAACTGTTTCTCTAGACAACGAGGAATATACAGACAACTTACAATATCAAGTTGAGCGTCAAGGTATTTATGCGCTTACCAATGTGGAAGTTGAAAATTATGACGGCGAATATGAGGATGAATATATGGAGCATGCAAGAAAAGAAAGAGAGAAGAAATGGGCGCAATATTCAGAGGGAATGTGTAATCTGGAAATTGATATCTACCAAGCCATTCTTGAAGCATTTGAGGCACTTGCAATAGATGTAAGTGAAACAAACAAAAAGATGCGAAAAAACAGCCCCCCTCATTACGATGGATATGAGGAAATGGAGGAAACGACTATTCAATGCGAGGAAACAGGAAGCGCAATTATTCGTTTAGCTAAAGATATGTCCGTTCTTCCTACTTATGAAGAACAGAAGCGAAGATATAAAGAGTACGGTAAATTACAGCAGGGGAATTTCTATTATTTAGAATTTACAGTTTTTACTGAATGCCAAAATATTGATGAGTGTGTTTGCTGGTCAACTCTGGAGTTTGTTAATCTTGAAACTGGTGAAATAGAGGCTATGGTAACTAGTGAGCAGGAATCTTGTAGTAATCTTTCCGGTAACTTAGCTGAAATGCTGGAAAGAATTCAGGAGCGTGTTGGAGGGAATTTTCAGAATGAAGATCCTGAGTGGTCTCAGCCTGACCCGGAAGACGAGGAACCTGAACCAGAAGCAGAAGAGCCAGAAGATGAACCTGAGGAGGAACCTGAGGAGGAAGCCGAAGAAGGAGATGTTGTTGTAGAAACTCCCGAAGTTCCAGTTGATATAGTTGAGGAAGAGGGGGAGGCCGTTGAGGAAGAAGAAGAGGAAACTGTTTCTGAAAGTGAAGAATCTGTGGAGGAGGTTAGCAACATGCAAGTAATCGAATGTCTTCCTGAGGATAGAAAAGTTTCTACTTGTGTAGCATCTAATGAGCCAATCTGTGCTAAGCCTGTAAACAAAACTTACAATAATCCTTGTGAGGCTTGCAGATATCCAGAAATTGGAAGTTATACGGATGGTGAGTGTGAATATTAATAACGTGTTTCTCGCTACTAACTATGAAAAAAATAAGTCTATTTTTCTTTCATTTGACTTTTTTTGACAACGTGCTATATTAATCATCCTCCCATAGGCCTCCCGGTTTAATTCTCTAATTTAAATATCATGAAGAGTAAACCGAAATACATGATCACATATTTGTGTCCGCAGTGTGGTATGGATTTTGCCATAACCGAACTTCAGAAACCCAAGTGTTTTTGTTGTCAGGCTGTAAATATGGAGTTTATTGTTACCAAAAAACAAAAGCTCACTCCAAAAGTAATGATAAATAGATTAAAGTTTGTAAATGACAGAATGATGGAAAATTTACATAAAGCCTACATGACCGCAAAGGAAAGTGGTGAGGATTGTAATGAAGGAGAGCTGATAGATATTATGGCAAAAGCTAAAAAATTACATGATGGTATAGATAGCTTGGAAACTAAGAATAAGAAGAATAAATAGATATTTATGAAAATACGATTTTTTGATCAGGGCATAGAGGACTTTCTTTTAAAGTTGGATAAACCGACAATAGCAAAAGCTTTGCGAACTTTTGATTTGCTTGAGAAGTTTGGCAAAAATCTTAGTATGCCCCATGGTAAAAAGATTAATGAGAATCTTTTTGAATTAAGAATACGAGGAAGAACAGAGGTAGGGATTTTTTATACTTTTAACAAGAGAACAGCCATTGTTTTGTCTGCATTTGTTAAAAAAACACGAAAAATTCCTAAGTCGTATTTGAAATTAGCAGAAAAACGATTAAAATCCCTTGATTAAATATCACATATACGTTATACTATAAATATGAGAAATTACAAAGATTTTAAAAAACAGGCTTTAAAAGATAAAAAGATTCGTAAGGAGTATGATAATTTGTCATCTGAATTCGCTATTGCGGAAAGCCTTATTGAAATCCGTCTTGGTAAAGGCTTGACTCAGGCGCAACTTGCTAAAAAAATAGGTACCAAACAGTCTGCTATAGCAAGGCTTGAATCAGGTAATTATAATCCTACGGTAAACTTTTTAAAGCGGATTGCCGAAGCATTAAATTTAAAACTAAATATCAGCTTGAGTTAATTAGCTTAATGTTTACGTTATGAAGAGTTATTTAAATGTGCGGGTTTTTTTGCTATGATTTAAAAAATGAAACACAAACACGAACATCATCATGACCATGACGATAACCATGACAGTCACGACCATCACGATCACGAGCATGATCACGAACATGAAGAGCACGAACACGAGCATGAACATGATCACGAACACGAACATGGGCACCACCATCATGGGCCTCATAGCCATTATCATGGTGAGAAGAACATCGCTATAGCATTTTTCTTGAATCTGGTATTCATTGTTATTGAATTTTTTGGTGGGCTTTTTACAAACAGTTTCGCAATTCTCACCGACGCACTTCACGATTTAGGCGATACGCTTTCTTTGGGTGTTTCTTGGTATCTTGAGCGGGTATCAAAAAAGGGTAAAGATGCCAGGTTCTCTTTGGGGTACAGAAGGTTCTCTTTGCTCGCTGCACTTATTAACTCTTTAATTCTCCTTGGGGGTTCTCTTTTTATTCTCACTGAGGTGATTCCTCGTTTAATACACCCACATCATGCAAATTCGACAGGAATGTTCTGGCTTGCAGTTGTTGGTATTGCTGTTCATGGGGTGGCCGCTTATCGTATGAGCAAGGGGGGGTCACTAAACGAAAGAGCTGTTGCGTTGCATTTAATGGAAGATGTTTTTGGATGGATAGCGGTATTGCTCGCCAGTATTTTGATTCACTTCAAAGACCTTCATATTATCGACCCATTGCTTTCGGTCGCTATCACTTTGTACATTTTGTATAAGGTTGTATTTAATTTAAAAGAAACTTTGGTCATTTTTTTGCAGGGAGTGCCACCTGATGTGAAGATAGATAAAATTCAAGAAGAGATACTGGCAATTAAAGGTGTGTGCGCTATGTGTGATACAAATATTTGGTCTCTAGATGGCGTAAATAATGTTCTTACTACTCATATAGTATTGGATAAAAAAGTGTGTGCTGAGGATTCATTTGTTATTAAAAGGAAGGCAAAAGAGATTATTGAAAAATATGATATTAAACATATAACGGTTGAAATCGAATGTCATGAAGAGAGGGGGGAGGTTGAATTGAAAAAGGAAGAGTTTCATGTACATGAAAAAAATAAGGGCAAGCTTCGTCAGTTTTTTGAAGAATATATACCAAAGACTTTAAAAAGTAAAATCCTGCTCGTAATTATTTTTATAGCGATATTATTTATACTATTTATGCTTGCTCCAGAGTCGGAGGAACATGAACATGATCCGAATGCGCCTGTAAACGTGGAAGAAAGTCATGAATAATTGTTACTCTTTTTCATGAAAATGGACTTTATTAATTCAAAAAGCATCCAGAAGCTAAGTTTTATGGGGTAGGGGATTGATGTTCGCTTTTAGGCTTCCAACTCTTCTATTTTTTTGTTGTATTGCAAAACCGTTTCTACAAATGTTGAATGACTCCAGGTAAGCGGCGCTACAGAGAGATGTTCTCCTGTGAATGGGCTAAACTGTTCCGGCAGAATTCCGGCCTTATTCATATGGCCCATTGTCCATCTAAGTATTGTATCTACCGGTTTTAAATCCTCTTTTGTTTTTGCGAGCGCAATTAGCCATTGTGCATGCCATAAAGTTGTAATTATCCAGGGGTTACCAGGAATGCCTCTGTAATCTCCGCTCACTCTTTGGTAATCGTCATTTTCAAAACGGGCTAATCCGCCTACGTGCGTATTTACTTTTAAGGTTTCATATATTGCCTTGTTTGTATTGATTACCCTTGGGTCATCTGGCGGAAGTACCCCAAGCATCCAAAGCCCATGCATACTTGCATCTATTGTGTAATCTTTTGTTATTTCGCCTGTTTCAGGGTTAAATATAATCCGTGAAAGAAATCTTTGTTTCTCCTCATCATACAAATAGGTCAAAATTGCCTCTTTTATATTTTCGGCGGCTGCATTGTATCTTCTGTTGTGATTAAAGTGGCCTATTTTTTTACAGAGATAAGCAGCACCTTTTAAACCTGCGTAAATACTTGCGGCAGTATAAGCAAAAACTCCATGAATTCTTTCCCACAGGTCATAACATGGCAGGGGCAGATTGGTTTTAAAATCTATATATTGCGTTATAAAGTTTCCCGCCGGCCTGATTAACGGAATATACATTTCCTGAATGAACTCAATGTCGCCGTAATATTCAAAGTGTTTACCTAAAGCATAAAGCACAATTGCAGTTTCATCTTCCTGCAATGGCAGATGTTTTTTACCGTCTTTATACCAGGGATGCCAAGATGACCCCAGGGATTTATCGGGATTGAATTTGTGAAATAGATAACCGTCTTCATTCATCACGTCTGCGCAAAATTTAAAAAAACGTTTACTTATTTCCCCGTAACCAGCATGGTCAAGGGAAAGCGCTACCCATGCGCCATCACGGGGCCACATGTAGGTATAAGTGTCTTTGTTAAATTTCATGATATCGGAATCGTTTGCCGCAATAATTGCCCCTCTGTTATCAATTTGAGTCCTTGTAATAAGCAGACTTTGTTTATAGCGCCTTTTAATTTCTTCTGTCACGTGAGATAGCTGATGCTTTTCTTTGTTTACCCAGCTATGCCAATAGTTGATGGTGTTACCCAGAAGTCTTTCGGGTGATTCTATTAAAATGAAATTATGCAGATCCATTACTTCTTTTCGGTTTTTCCCCGCACATATCCAAAAATATAAAACCGCCTTACTGTTTCCTTTTATTGGTAAATCGAATTCAACAGTTGAATCTACAGATCCCTGATCAATAGGACCTTCTTGTAAGTGTCCGTCTTCCGCATCCCGCCAGGTTCCTTCCAGCCCGCGATATTCACTTTTTCCTGTAGCAAAAGAATCAATGCCCTGCTTATCTCCATACATACCGCTCACTAAAAAATAACGGTTTTTTCGATAGTGAATAACCGCTTTATATTCCGGTTCATAAAAAGCTGTATCTTGCTGTTTGTCTCCATAAATATGAAGATCCTGGCTAAAAAATACTTTAACATTCCGGTCTCTATCCGAATTGTTATGAATTGTTAGTTTGCGAAGAAATACATTTGCGTCTGGGTATACAAAATCATTCAGATGAATATCAAGCTGAAGTTTTTCATTTTTAATTTCTGCATCCGTTACTAATGCGTCTTCAATGTAACTGGTTTTATGCTTCCATGAACTTTCGTATAACCAGGAAAATTGATTGTCCATGTAAACGCCCATGCGATGCATGTGTTTGAACGAAATATGATCCTCCATTCCCACATATGGAAAGTAGAGATCCTGCAGCATATTATTTTTGTCTATTGCTACCAGACAGTTCCCGTTACCTGTAACTATTTCTCTTGGCATATTTTTAGCTTCATTAGCTTCGTTAGCTTTTTAGGTTGTAAGTTGCATGAGGTTTTCGAGTTTGTGTTCGAAGTCCGATAAAGTATTCATGTAAGTTATAAATGCATCATATGGTGATTCGTATGGAGAAAAGTAAGCGTGTACATCACCATCATTCCAATATTTGGTACACATGTAATAAAAGTGATCGGATGTCTGGAGTTTTCTCCAAATATTCATAAGCTCTTCCCGATCTCCTTTTTTTAGTTGGTCCAAAATCGATTTGATTTTACCCTCCAGATCAAAAATTCTATGCAGGGCGTTTTTTTGTAAGTCATTACTGCACCATGCGGAAAGATCTCGTTCCATATCCGCCCAGGACATCAGATAAGGCACATCTACTTCGCCAACCGGTTTGTATGCTTTTATGGTTTCAGATGGTGTTTTAAATCCGATGTTACGCTTCAGGCATTCACCTGGCAGGTGACGCATGAATTCAAAAATGCCAGTATCTTCCCACTGGTGTTCACCAAAGGTTTCATAATCCATAAAAAGATTTATAGTGTCTCCTTCGGCATTGTCTGCCCATGCGGCAAATTTGTCTGCGGTCATTGGCCATTCAGTCCAGCCCTGATTTCCGAATCGGAATGCGATGTCGTCCGATAACTTATAATTTTTTAGCAGAAGTGCGAAATCTTTTGGCAGGGTTTTTCTGATTCTATGTTTCTTTGCAATTTTTTTATCCTCCGGATGAAGTTCAGTTTTTTTAGGCTGATATAAAAAGTTCGGGCTACGCCAGTCAAGATAATAATCCCAGCCTTCTGCCAGAACTCCTTTAAATCCCATTTCACGAACAAACTCACCAATTTCATTGTTATAAATTAATTCAGTGTTTCTGAAAATGCTCGGTTTCTTTTTGAAAATTTTGTAGATCAGCTTTTTATGTTTTTCAATTTGCTGTGCAAACTCCTCTTTTGAATACAGCCAGCAAAGCGAGTGATAATAAGTTTCGGAAAGAATTTCCGCCTGCCCTGTATCCATGATCGCTTTAAATGAATCCAATACCTGTTTACCGATTTCGCCGTATTGTATACATTGATCCAAAAATACTCCTGAAAAAGAATAGCTTACTCGGAATTCAGGATGATTTTTTAATAATTCTAAAATTACTTTGTTGGTCGGCAAATAACATTTGTTAGCAACTTTTTCAAAAATCTTATGGTTTTCATAATTGCATGGCCCATGGAAATAATCTTCCTTGTCTCCAATTTCAAACACATTGCAATCTGACAGCCGGTAAGGCTGGTGGACTTGAAAGTAAAAACATATGGATTTTAATTTTTCCCGCCGCGGCGGATTTACAACATTTTTCATTTTTCAATTTTCATTTAAATTTTACCGAGGGCTTGCTCATAAACTTTCTCAATGTGTTTAGCTTGTTTTTGCCATGAGAGTTTGTCCAGTTCTTTTTTGCCTTGCTCACGTAGCGTGTTTGCTAGTGCATCGTATTCTAAAGTTGCTATCACCTTGTTTGCCATTTCATCGATATCCCAAAAGTCCACTCGCAGTGCGTTTTTAATTACTTCACTTACTCCTGTTTGTTTGGAAATTAGTACAGGTGTTCCGTTCTGTATCGCTTCGAGCGGGGTAATACCAAACGGTTCGGAAACCGATGGCATGACGTATAAATCTGCCTGGGCATAAGCGCGATGTATTTCATCGCCCTTTAAAAAACCGGCAAAGAGTACATTCCGTTCAATCCCAAGATCATTTGCCATATGAATTACCTGCTCCATCATATCGCCGTCTCCAGCCATAATGAATTTAACGCGTTTTATTTTTTCAAGAACCCGCGCTGCCATTTTCAAAAAATAATCAGGACCTTTCTGCATTGTCATGCGCCCTAAAAACAGAACGATCTTATCGGTCTCATTTAGGTGGTGGGCTTTGTGATATGTGGAGAAGTTTGGTTTTACCGCGTTATGCACCACATCAATTTTCCAATCAGCTACGCCGTAGTGTTTGATAAGCATTTTTTTGGTGTACTCGCTAACAGCGATTACTCTGTCCGCATTATGCATACCACGGCGTTCCATGTCGTAAACCTGCTGATTGATACTATCTCCTGATCTATCAAACTCAGTTGCATGTACATGCATGACCATCGGTTTACCTCCAATATTCTTTGCCTGTATGCCGGCTTCTGCTGTCAGCCAGTCATGAGTATGAATTATGTCATGCGGAACTTTTGAAGCATAAAATGCCGCTTTAGCGGCATAACGATTTATTTCTTCAAACAAGTTTTTTCCATACATGGTATCCGGTTCGTCTTCAGAAAGTTCTTCCAGCCATTTTTTATAGCTGAGTACATCTGTATAGGGTGAATAAAGGGAAGAGGGGACTTCGGATACTTTGATCAGTCCTCCGGACTGGTGTGCAGGAAGAAGATTTAATTTATCCGGTTTTCCCGAATGCATATCGGCGCTTACTTTTGGGAGTACCAAGAAAATTTCGTGACCATGATGAGCCAGGCCTTCTACAATGCCCTGACAAGCAACACCTAACCCTCCGCTGTTCATAGGCGGGAATTCCCACCCGAACATTAATATTTGCATTTTTATTTTTTGGTCACGCTTTTAAGTATCTCTTTATTTTACCACGAATAGGCCATTTTTTCAATGGGCTTAGGTCCCCCAAAATATAAACAGCTTGAAAGAATCTCACTTTGTTGTGAAGATATAATTTGAATATCGAATGTCCAATGTCGAATATTGAAGGTCTTAAATACTTCTTAAATCATTATTCGATGTTCGTTATTCGGCGTTTAAAAGTAATACGGTTCCCTTACAAACCGATGTAGTGCTTTTTGCGTCGATTAATTTTGGCGAAGTTTTATCTAATGAGTTCTTTTTGATAATTCTTTCTATTTCCTTCTTTTTACTGGAAAGGTATTTGTGATAAATAGATCCTCCCAGCACAATAACTTCCGGATTGAATACTAAATTCAGGTTGGATAGTCCGGTTGCCAGCGAATTTACAAGATGATTCTGGATTTTTTTTGCCGACATGCTTTTTGCCTTCAGCATTTCTTCAAGCATTGGAGCGGTGATCTTTGATTTCAAATTGGGATTGATCAGTTTAGCGATTTTGGGAACGTAATGGCCGCTTGTGTTTTCTTCAAAAGTTTTTAATGGGCTACATTTATCGATAATCATATGCCCGACCTCCCCTGCAAAACCGTTTTTGCCATACATCAAATTATCATTTACAAAAACAGCTCCACCAACCCCTGTTCCCACCATTACGGCAACAATATTTTTAAATTTTTTGAGATGGGGTCTAGCGTGTTCTGCTGCAAGGAAGGCATTGATGTCGTTATCGACATGAACTTTTACTCCATAACGCTTTTTTAGCAGCTGCCCAATTGGCGTGTTCCTTTTGCTTGGCAAATGAGGTGCATGAACCAAGACTCCTTTATTAATATCAACAATTCCTGGCACGGCAATTCCAATTCCTTTAACTGATTTCTTAAAAAAGAAGTCAATGAGATCATAAATCGACTTCATAAAATGTGCGTGACTTTTTGTGTTGGTCTTAATTTTGGTTTCCTCAATTTGATTTAACTTATCGTCAAAAGTTTGAAGGAGAATTTTTGTTCCCCCTACATCAACACCGATATATTTTATTTGTTTTGGCATGTTGGTTTTGTTTTATTACATTTTAATTATATACACCTTTTTTAAAGTTGGAAGAAAAAATGTTATCAGAATTTTGTCTATTGACTTTTAATTAATATACCTATACCATAGGTAGTGGTATTAAATAAATTTAAATTATTATGGCTCACAATAAAGATAAAGTCATGATTGCTATGAAGAAGGCAAAAACCTCTCTTAACAAGGTCATGAAAATGATTGATGACAATAAATATTGTATTGATGTAATTCAGCAAAGTTTGGCTGTCATTGGCCTTTTGAAGTCCGCAAATATGACTCTTTTAGAAGGACATGTTGATCATTGTGTTAAGAATGCATGTAAGTCCGGAAGGAAAAAAGACATCGAAGAAAAAATGTCTGAATTAATCCGGGTTTTAAAAATTGCTCAGACAAAATAAATCTATAACCATGAGGAATAAAAAAATATTTATTAAAGGTATGCATTGTGCCAGTTGTGAGGTTCTTCTTGAAAAGGAATTAAAAAAAATACCTGGCTTAAAGCATTGTCATGTTAATCACAGAAAAGGGGAGGCTCAATTAAGATGTAAACGTGACGTTCCCCTGTCTGAACTCGAGGAGGCGATTAAAAACTGTGGGTATGAATTGGGAGATGGTGAGATAAAACCAGAAAAAAAGCATAAAAATACATTGTACGACTATTTCATGTTCCTAATAATAGCGATGTTAATTTTGGTTGTCGTGTTTGTTGCTAAAGATCTTGAGCTTACCAGGTTTTTCCCCAATGTTGGTGAAAATGTAGGTATTGTAGTTGCTCTGCTTTTAGGAGTTGTAGCTTCTCTTTCTACATGTCTTGCACTTACAGGAGGTATTGTGATGAGTTTTGGCAGTATGGTTCATGTGCATGATGGCCGAAAACATCATTTTATGTCGCGTGCTGTTCCACACATTTATTTTCACATTGGTCGTATTGTAGGTTTTATGCTGCTCGGTGGTCTTTTAGGTCTGATTGGTAGCAGGATAAGTTATTCACTTTCGTTTACGGGTTATCTAACTATAGCAATCAGTTTCGTGATGCTTTATATAGGTTTGCAGATTTTAGATATTGTACCCAACATTACAAAGCTTGGATTCCATCTGCCAAAATTTCTTTCCAAGGGGGTTCATAGTTTAGAAAAAGCTGATCATCATTTGGCTCCTATACTTATAGGTATACTTACCTTCTTTTTGCCATGTGGTTTTACTCAAAGTATGCAACTTGCTTCTGTCGCTTCGGGCAGCTTTATATCCGGGGCGCTTATTATGGGGGCGTTTGCAATTGGTACTGCGCCGGTTCTTCTTTCTATTGGAATTGGTTCAACTTATGCCAAGGAGGAAAAAATGAAATTTTTAATGCAGTTTATTGGTGTATTCATTATTCTATTTTCACTGTATTCATTTAACTCCGGTCTAATCTTATCGGGTTCGCCTGTAACATTAGATTCCTGGAGAAGTGCTAAGGATGCGATCGTCTCAGAAATAGATAATGATGTTCAGGTGGTTAAAATGGATATAGATTGGACTTTTAGTGATAATGAATTTTGCGTTAAAAAAGGAGTTCCCGTTCGATGGGAGATTAATGGAATTAATGTATCGGGTTGTAGTAATGAAATTGTTATTCCTTCTCTTGATATTCGTAAATCTATATCTAAAGGTAAAAATATTATCGAATTTACTCCTACTCAGGAAGGAGTCATTCCATTCTCATGTTGGATGGGAATGATTGGTGGAAAATTTATCGTCGAATAACCAAATTACTATGAATAAAACCATACAACTTGAAATCACTGGCATGACTTGCGCCTCTTGTGTTCTTCATATCGAAAATGATCTTAAGGAGTTTGAAGGAGTTGAAGAAGCCGTTGTTAATTTACCTATGAAGAGGGGGAGTGTTACTTTTAATCCCGATAAAGTCAGCATGGATGACATACTCAAATCGGTTAAAAAGTCAGGCTACGTGGCTCAGATAGCTGGTAAGCACAAAGGCCATCACAAACATGGTGGTGACGTGGAGGATCACGCTGGCCATGCGCAGGCGGAAACTAAAACACATGTGCGCGAGCGGATGATTAAGTTTTTGGTGGCTTTGATCTTAAGTATCGTCATTTTAATCCTTGGAT
The DNA here is from genome assembly GCA_018813295.1 of Patescibacteria group bacterium. Lineage (GTDB taxonomy): Bacteria > Patescibacteriota > Gracilibacteria > UM-FILTER-43-11 > UM-FILTER-43-11 > JAHJBZ01. The sequence continues at coordinate 30,120 of JAHJBZ010000013.1, forward strand.
TTGTTTGGAAAATTGATAGAGGTATGGAAGTGATGATGGTGCTTTCTTTTATCATTATTCTTTATAGTGGAAGGGAGTTTTTTAAACGCGGAATTCCAGATCTTTTAAGAGGTCGGCCAGCTATGGATACCCTGGTGGCCTTAGGTGTTGGTGCTGCTTTTTTGTATTCCAGTTATCTAACGCTTTTTACCACTAAGCACGAGGAGTATTTTATGGATGTGGCCATAATTGTCACTTTTATTTTGTTAGGACGATTTTTGGAAGCCAAAGCTAAAGGAAAAGCCAGTGGCGCTATCCGTAAACTCCTAGAGCTTTCAGCTAAAATAGCTCACCGGATCGGCAAAGATGGTAAAATTGAAGACATTTCAGCTGATCACGTTAAAATGGGTGATTTACTTCGCGTGAAGCCGGGCGAGAAGATTCCAACTGATGGTGTGATCATCGAAGGATATGGCGCGATTGATGAATCTATGGTTACTGGTGAAAGTATACCGAATGATAAGGGCGAAGGTGATAAAATTATTGGCGCTACTTTGAATGGCAATACCGCCTTTACCATGAAGGCGACTAAAGTTGGTTCTGAAACAGTTCTTTCCCAAATTATTAAAATGGTGCAGGATGCACAAATGCACAAGGCTCCTATTCAAAAGCTTGTGGACATCGTCGCAGGTTATTTTGTATGGGGTGTGATTGTTATTGCAACTATTACGCTTTTGGGTTGGTCGTTTTATGGTGATGGCACGATCGCTAAGGCGCTTATACCTACTGTAGCAGTTCTTATTATTGCTTGTCCGTGTGCACTTGGTTTGGCGACACCAATTTCAATTGTCGTTGGTTCCGGTAAAGGCGCTCAACTTGGTATTCTTATCAAAAAAACTGAGAGCTTAGAAAAAGCTCACAAAATTACTGCCATTGCTTTCGATAAAACCGGTACTATTACCAAAGGGCATCCGGAAGTGCAGGAGTTTAAGAATTTAAATGGTGATGAGGGGCAGGCCCTCGGAATTGCTCTCGCTTTAGAAGAGCATTCGGAACACCCTCTTGCTAAGAGTGTTATTAATTTTGTGAAGAGTGCGGAGTTCGGAGTTCGTAGTGCGGAGTTTAAGGTTATAAATTTTAAAGCTTTAACTGGGCTTGGTGTGAAAGGTGATATTGATAATAAAACTTATTATCTTGGCAGCAGCCGGTATATGGAGGAGTTAAAAGTTTTGTCTACTGATACTAATAAGCAAATCTCTGATTGGCAGGAAAAAGGTTATACCGTTTTGAGCCTTTCGGATGATAAAAAGGTGCTTGCATTCTTTGGTGTGCAGGATGGAATTAAGGAGACATCAAAGGAAGCTATTGAACTTCTTAAGAAACGCCACATAAAAACTGTAATGCTAACAGGTGATAACGAAAAAGTGGCCAATACCATTGCTAAAGAAGTAGGCATTGATGAAGTACATAGCGGAATAACGCCTGATAAGAAAACCGAAATTATTGCTGACCTTCAAAAACAAGGCTACTTTGTTGCCATGGTGGGAGATGGTATAAATGATAGCCCTGCCATTGCTCAGTCAGACGTTGGAATTGCGATGGGTACAGGAACAGATGTGGCTGTGGAGACTGGTGATCTTGTTTTGGTAAAAGGTGATCTGATGAAAGCTGTGGAGGCTATTGAGCTTTCTAGTGCGACACTTAGAAATATTAAACAAAATTTGTTTTGGGCGTTTATTTATAACTCAATTGGCATACCTTTGGCCGCTTTAGGGTTTTTAAGCCCTGCTTTTTCCGCAGGTGCTATGGCATTCTCATCAATATCCGTTGTATTAAATGCCCTACGCCTTAAACGGTTTAAAGTTTAAGAATTGTTTACATATTCTAAAAACTTCATTAAGATATAAACAAGCTTTAAAACTTAAAACAAAAACATATGAAAGCTTTGACTGGAATTATGGTGCTCCTGACAGTTGTCGGAGGCATCAACTGGGGTCTTGTGGCTCTTGGGTATTTTTTGAATACCAATTTAAACGTAGTTAACCTGCTACTTGGCACATGGCCAATGGTTGAGATGATCGTCTACCTTTTGGTTGGACTTTCTGCACTTGTGGTTGGTTATGCTCATTTGACAAAAAAGTGCTCAATGTGCACCCATTCCTAAGGAGTTTTTTTTAATACTGAAATTAACTTTTCATCCGATTAAATTCGGATCCTTTAAAATAAATATAAAATAACCACTTTGTTCATGTTTAAAACTAATAAAATTTATATCGCATTAGTTGCGTTTTTACTTGTATCTTTTTTTGCCTTTCCAAAGTTAGCTGAGGCTCAGGCATGTGAAGTAGATTTGGATTGTTATGATGGTTATGTTTGCGTACAAGGAGATTGTGCTTACAGAGGAGGAGAAGGTGAAGGAGAGCAAGAATGTCCTTATGGCTGTGATGATGAAAATCCATGCACGGAGGATTGGTGTGAGAACAGCGAATGTATATTCCAACCAATAGAGGGGTGTGGAGAACCAGAACCAGAATCTGAAGGTTGTTTTCCTGGTTGTGATGATGAAAATCCATGTACGGAAGATTGGTGTGAAAACAATGAATGTATATTTGTGCCAATAGAGGGTTGTGGAGAGCCGGAACCAGAACCAGAAGGCTGTTGGCCTGATTGTAATGATGAAAATCCATGTACAGAAGACTGGTGTGAGAACAATGAATGTATGTTTCGTCCCATAGAGGGATGTGGTGAACCAGAACCAGAACCTGAAGGTTGTTTTCCTGGTTGTAATGATGAAAATCCATGTACAGAAGACTGGTGTGAGAACAATGAATGTATGTTTCGTCCCATAGAGGGATGTGGCGAACCGGAGGGGTGTCCTTACGGATGCGATGACGGTAATCCATGCACGGAAGACTGGTGTGAAAATGGTGGATGTATATTTCAGCCGATAGAAGGATGCGGAGAACCTGAACCGGAATTTGAATGTCTGGATGACATGGACTGTATTGATGATCATGAATGTATTGCTGGTTTCTGTGAACCTATTCCAAAACCAGAGCCCACTCCAGAACCGGAATGCTTTGATGACATGGACTGTCTTGATGATCATGAATGTATAAGTGGTTTTTGTGAACCTATTCCTGGATCAGAACCGGAATGCTTTGATGACATGGACTGCCTTGAAGATGAATTTTGCCTGGATGGTTTCTGTGAACCAATTTCTGAGGGGCTTGATGAAGAGTGTATTGATGACATGGATTGTCTTGATGATCAGGAATGTATTGATGGCTTTTGCGAATCAATTCCCGGGGAGCCAACGATAGCTTTCGATGTTGATATTGATTCTCACCAAGGTCTCGACAGATCCTTGAGGGATACCGAAGAGGCTTTAGGCGAAGCTTCTGGGTCTGCAGGTAATGAGTGTGATGAAAAGTTGGCAGAAGACATTCAAAAATATCGTAAAAAATTAGAAAGAGTTAAGTATTTTCAGGGGCGATTGCTTACCGAAGAAGACCTTGAAACAGAGCAGGAATATATGAGGCTTAAATTGCTTCTGGAAGAATTACAGAGAATTCAGGCACTTTGTTTGGGGCAGGCTGACGATATAATTCAGGATGCTGTCAACGAAACGGAGGTTCCAGATAAGTATAAAAAGCCTGAGACTATTACCGCTAAGCTATTTGGTTTTATTCCATTGGGCATGGATGTAGAGGTGGCAGTTGATGCTCAGACTGGCGAAAAAACCATAATTAAAAAGCCCTGGTGGGCGTTCTTATCTACAGAAAAAGCACCAGTAAGTGCAGGAAAGGTGGCTGGTATTGAAATAGGTTCTTGCAGTGGTAATGACATTTGCCGTACCTGCATGGATCCGGCTTTCGGTGCGCCGATGACGGAATGCGGAACATTTTATGGATGCCAGCCGGATAACAGTAATGTTACTTGTGTAACCCCTGAAGGGCTTGTTTACACAGAAGCTCCGCCACTTAACCATTGTAAGGGTGCAGCTAAGGTATGCGATGTATGTACTGATAAATTCAATAATAAGTTTATCGACTGTAAAAGTCCTGCTACTGCTCAGCCTCAACTTGCCGGCGCAACAGCCGGTTCCTGCAGTGGTAAGGATGTTTGTCGTTCTTGCATAGATCCAGCCTATGGCACACCTGTAACAGAATGCGGACTTTTCGAAGCTTGTGCGGATCGCTCCCAGGCTCAAGTTACTTGTATGACGCCTGAGGGATTAACAATTACTGAGTATCCGCCTCTTAATCAATGTAAAGGTGCGGCTAAAGTTTGTGAGATTTGTGAAGATGGTTCGAAGAATAAATTTATCGAATGTAAAGATCCAAGCTCATTTGGTGCGGAGCTAAGTGGTGTAACAGCTGGTTCTTGCAGTGGAAAGGACGAGTGCCGAACTTGTATAGATCCAGGTATGGGTATACTTGTAAAAGAGTGTGGAGTTTTTCAGGCTTGTACAGATCGCTCACAAGCTGAAGTTACATGTATCACCGCTGAAGGATTTACCATTACAGAAACCCCACCACTTGATAAGTGTAAGAATGCACAAAAAGTTTGTGAAATCTGTTCAGACAGCTCCAACAATAAGTTTATTGAATGTAAAGATCCAGGCACATTCAATGTGGAATACTCTGGTGCAACTGCTGGTTCCTGCTCCGGTAAAGATGAATGCCGCACATGCATTGATCCAGGTATGGGCATACTTGTAAAAGAGTGTGCTGTTGGTGGAGTTTTTCAGGCTTGTACAGATCGCTCACAAGCTGAAGTTACCTGTATAACCGCCGAAGGTCTTACCGTTACAGAAACTCCACCCCTTAAGCAATGCGCGGGTGCACAAAAAGTCTGTGAAATTTGTTCCGACAGCTCCAATAACAAATATATCGAATGTAAAGATCCAAGTTCATTTGGTGCGGAGCTAAGTGGTGTAACAGCTGGTTCCTGCTCTGGAAAAGATGAGTGCCGAACTTGCATTGATCCAGGTATGGGCATACTTGTAAAAGAGTGTGCTGTTGGCGGAGTATTCCAAGCGTGTTTAGATCGCTCACAAGCTGAAGTTACCTGCATAACTGCCGAGGGTCTTACCGTTACAGAAACTCCACCCCTTAAGCAATGCGCGGGTGCACAGAAGGTTTGTGAAATCTGTTCCGACAGCTCTAATAATAAATTCATTGAATGCAAGGCTCCAAGTACATTTAGTGTAGAATTTTCTGGTGCAACTGCTGGTTCCTGTTCCGGTAAAGATGAATGTAGAACTTGTACGGATCCAGCTTACGGTGCACCTATATATGAGTGTGCTGTTGTTGGAGTTTTTCAAGGCTGTATTGATAAAGCAAAATCCGAGGTAACTTGTATTACAAAAGAGGGTTTCACTGTTACAGAAATGCCGCCTCTCAACCAATGTAAAGGGGCGCAAAAGGTTTGTACAATATGTACCGATAGCACTAATAAGAAGTTTATTGAGTGTAAGTAAGTCTTAAGTCCTAAGTTTTAAGGATTAAGCTTTAAATTTCTAGCTTGATTTTAGAGGTTTTTTCTATAAAATTGGTTCACTATAAAGTCTGCCCAAAAAATGGATGCTAAAAAAATCCAGGAACGTTTAAAGTCCAGAGTTCTTGAAACCAGAGCAAGGGAATATGATCTTGATGATGGTGATCGCTGGACTCGGGAGTTAACAGCAAAATTTCACAGTTCTTTAGTGGTGGAATTTAGAGGAAAAATTTATTTACTGGCGGAATACGATAGTGATAAATTTAAAGAGAATTACCCATTATTATTAAGAGTAGAAACTTTTTTGGATCGCAATAATGTGGTTAGGTGCAGGGTTTTGGAGATATTGAATTAGATTGACATATTCTATTACTCATGTTAGTATAACAGCCTCTTATTTTTAAAATATTTTATTATGCCCTCAAGTAAAAAACCTGATGATGGTAGACATGAAGGTCGCCCTGAGCTCGAAAATAGAACTGATGTCCTTACTGAATCTGATTTAACTGATAATGATCGGTTGATAATTAAGCTTATTACAGTTGATATAATAAGGAGAAGAATAGCCTCTCGTTTTACGTCTTATGTTGGTGCGGTTGATGATCTTGGTGGGCTACAGGAGTTATCAAAATCTGTAGAAGGAGCTTCTACTTCTCGTATTGATATGGCAGTGAAAGGTGTTAAAGGAATGCGCTCGAAAGGTCGTGAGGTAGATGAACTTGCAAATGAAGCCCTTAGGCAAACCGCCATACAATTAGGCATCGATGAAGATAGGTTTGTTTTACTGAGAGACTATGCTTATGATCAAGTGGATGATATCTAATAGGTGTTTTTTTTAGTTTGCACCTTGGTAATAAGCAAAAATATCACCATCGATATCAGATACGATATTATGGTACCCAGAACAATTCCAAATGCCGGAAAGGTGTGCATTGCTGTCAGCGGATAGACAATGAACATTATTGAGCCGAGCGGGCTGGTTTTCCATATCTTAAAAAGAAAGGAGCTGTCGTAATGCCAGTGGAGAATTACTAATGTTGAAAGAAATACAGCTGGGAATGCGCTGAAAACACCACCCCAAAATGCTCCGAGTGTTTTTGCCAGAAATACTGTTAAGGCGATAATAAACCCAACAAATATTGCACGGCTGATTTTTTGCCCCGTTGAGTATTTTAATATGACGTGTGTGGACTTCTTTTTTGGTCTTATGGTCAAAAAATAGTATGCGATGCTTAGCAAAATAATATATCCAGTTAGCGATATTGCGAGGTTTGAAATTTTAAGTAATCCAATCGGAATAGCAAAGGCAAACCATATAAAAAGACTGCCGATAAGGCATAGGGCTATTGAATAGGGTTTTTTTAATTTGATTTTAGATAGATACAGATAGGTCGTTGCAAATATCATGGTCGCTCCTCCTACAATTGGTACTATTGGTGCTATTTCAGCAATCTTCTCCGGTGATAATGTCCAACCAATAAAAAAGAAGCTGATTACTATAGTTGAAGGAAGCGTGATAATAATGCCCGCAACTTTTTCTGAAGCTTTTTCAGCAATAAAACTCAAAAATGCTATAAGGCTGCCGCCTACGAGGAATGAGCTTATTAGTTGTATGAGGAAGAGGTTGTCCATGTTTCTGTTGTGGCGCTATGGTGGAGCTATAGTGGTGCAATTGTGGATATCCACTACAAGCGCCACACGAAGTGGCTCCACAATTGCGCCACAATTTGGTATTATTTCTTCGTATTATTCGTAATTTCACCAACTCCACCAAGTCCCGGGTATATAAAATCTGTTTTTGTAAGCCCTTTATCAAGTCTTGCTGCGTATAAGCTGATTGGGGCTTTTATTTTTTCCAGTCGTTTTACGTATTGAGGTGTGATTACCAAGTTTACCACTACGTATTTTTTAGCTTTACCGTGATGTTTTTCGTAATACCTGACTACCTCATCAATACTCCCCCCCGTTGCGCCCATTGGATCGGGGATGAATACGATTGAATTATTTATACTTCCGCCTATTTTTGAACCCATTAATGAGGTTCCGCTTACTCCGGATTCAGTTTCTATCCGCTGGCTCATAATGTGATCCTGGCGGACGTATTTTGGGTCTAAAATGCCGGCCAGCTTTAAATATAGCTGATGGGATGGCTGGATTCCCGCCCGTATTATATCTGCGACGACAACTTTTTGGTTTCTTCTGATCACTTTACCTTTAAAAATCCCGCGCTTATCTTGAGTGTATATGCGAGTTTTAAAGGATTTTTGCTCGGTAGCCAGCTCCTGATTTACAATCACATCTAACATGTTGTGGTAGAGCTCCTCAATAAGCCTGCTGACTTCCGGCTGCATAGTTTCCGGCATACCAAGTTTAGCAAGAAGAGTCAGGTTGTATGGGGTGTTTAATATTGTTTTTTTCATGATTATTTTTATTTGTTTATTTATTTTCGGAGATATCATAACACAATCACTTCCAGAAGGCGATATTGGCCAATATCGCCTTCTGGAAGTGGGAATAATTACCCTCGCCTTCGGGAATAATTTATATTAAAATGTTATCGAAAAATAAATTAATAATTATGAAATCATTAAAAATATCTGCTCAAGTTTTAACTCTTCGTAAGACAAAACTGCTTGTTTTTGGAGTTCTTCTTGCTATAAGCATAATTCTTCCGGCTTTTATTCATGTTCAGTGGATTACAGGTCCGATTATTAATGCTTCTCTTTTGCTTGCTACGGTTTTGGTCGGTCCTATGGAAGCAATGCTTCTTGGCCTTATGCCAAGTGCTGTTGCACTTTCCACAGGTTTACTCCCGTTTGCACTAGCTCCAATGGTACCGTTTATTATGATAGCTAATGCGATTCTTATAGCGGTTTTTTATTATTCTGATGGTCAAAATTATTTTTTGCGAATTGGAATTGCGGCACTTCTTAAGTTTGCGTTCCTTCATTTTTCCGTTGTACTTGTTATGAGCACCATGCTTGAAGGTACAATCCTTTCTAAGCTTGCAGTTATGATGAGCTGGCCACAGTTTATTACCGCTGTGATTGGTGGAATTATTATTTATCCAATAATAAAATCTTATGCCAGATAACATTCACAAAATGGCGGTTTCTGTAGAGCTTGATTATGATAAATGCATTGGCTGTACAATGTGTGTTCGTCGATGCCAAGAAATTGGAGTGAATTACTTAAAAATGAATGAGGATGCAGATAAAAAGCATGCAGATTTTGTACCAGACCCTGATGTTGATTGTATTTATTGTGGTCAATGCACTCTTAAATGTCCTGTAGATGCTATCCGTGAACAAAGTCAAATTGAGGAACTGGAAAAAGCATTAAATAAAGAGGGGGAGTATGCAGATAAAATTCTTATTGCGCAAATGGCACCGTCCATCCGTTCCAGCATTGGTGAAATGTTTGGTCAGGAACCAGGTACTATTCTTACAGAGCAAATGTTTACCGCGCTCAGAAAGCTTGGTTTCGATAAGATTTTCGACATCAACATGGGTGCGGATATTACCACTTATACAGAAGCTTTAGAGCTTGCTGAGCGAATCAAAGAAGGCGGGGTTATGCCTATGTTTACTTCTTGTTGCCCAGCCTGGGTAAAATATGCGGAGTTTTATCATCCGGAAATACTTCCTCACCTTACAACAGCCCGCTCGCCACATATACATTCTGGCGGGGCATATAAAACATATTGGGCGGATAGAGAGGGGATTGATCCTACAAAGATCGTAGTTGTTTCTTTTGTGCCATGTACAGCCAAAAAGTATGAGGCGACCTTGGAAAAATTTAATGTCAGAGGACTTCCTCCTGTAGATATAGTTTTGACCACCCGCGAACTCGGTAGATTGCTTAAAAAGAAAGAAATAAATCCAGTCGAACTAGAACCCGGTGAAGTTGATACTTATGGGCAGTATTCCGGTGCGGCAGCTATTTATGGCGCCTCTGGTGGTGTTATGGAATCGGCTTTACGCAGCGCCCATTTCTTTTTAACGGGAGAAGAATTGGAGATGGATCGGATCAAATTTGAAGATGTGCGGGGTATGGATGGTATTAAAAGGGCAGAAGTTGAGGTGGGCGGCAAAAAACTACATGTTGCCGTGGCATCTCAGGTTAACAACGCTCAGGTTTTGATTGATGAGGTTAAGGAAAACAAGTCAAAATATGATTATATCGAAGTTATGTCCTGCCCCGGCGGTTGTGTTGGCGGCGGCGGTCAGCCAATTCCTAGTAGCCCAAAGATTGTAGATGAACGCAGAAAAGCCCTGTACACATTGGATGACAATCTAGAAGTTCGAAAAGCCCATAAAAACCCTGTTGTAGCTGATATGTTCGATAACTATTTGGCAAATTTACCCGACGAAGAAAGATCGGCTATTATTCATACGAGTTTCAGGAAGAGAGACAAAGGGGAATAGTCTAATTTGCTATTATTCCTCCATTTTTCTTTTAGCGAAAAGTAGTTTTGCTGGAATGGAAACATAACTTATATCATCTTCTCTTTCGATGAGTTTAAGGATTTTTACAAATGCTGGATCGTCGGTTTCAAGAGGTTCTAAATCTGCTTGTTTGCGGGCTTCAGCAATCATCCCCAGTATTTTGAGTGCGATATTTGATGTAGGATCTTCACTGTCTAATTCTAAAAGTTCACTATAACCAATCTCTGCTGCCATTTTTTTAATAAGGGCTTCTGGGATGAATGTTTTTTTGGCTTCTCTTACCATATCATCCTTTCTTATTACACCATTGTCGGCCAGAGCAGCTGTTAGTCTATTTATTGTCTTTTTTATATTCCCCTTAGGGGCACGACCAATTACTGCTGGTGATATTGCCTGCATTTCTCTAAGGTATGCATCGTCATCACTACCGCTAACCATAATTATTTTTGTTTTACTTAAGGCAGGAGCAAGTTCAGGATCAGCTGCAAGTTCAGCAAATTTCGTTACGAATTCCCTTGATGCATTTATACTAGTTCTACGACCGGCATCACGATCATCATCATTTATAAAAAAATCTTGATCGAGAATAATAAAATCCGGTGCGTTATTTTCTTCAGCAAGTTTTCTTATTTGACTGATAGCATCAGCGGCTGACTCTGCTGTTCCAAGTCTTTGATCTGGTGACATGCCCCAGTTATCTTGTAGCCCATCTTGTATGAGATCATGCTGCATGAAAAGATCATCAACATGAAAATATGTTGTTCGCTCTTTTGGTTTTAATGCATGTTGCTTCTCTAATTCATCTGGGGTGGCGGTAGGAGTAGTAGCGGTTTCAATGGCTTCAGTAGTAGCGCCTTGATCATCTACAGTTTGTAGAGGTGGTGGGGTTGGTGTATTGGTACCCATATTTATATATGTTATTTTTTAATTTCTAATGTATTATTATAGCATAAAAAAATAGAAGTTGCAAACTAATTTATCAAGAGCCTGGTTAAAGGTTTTGTCCGATAATTGATTTAAGCCCCTCAAGATTCGTCTTATTTTCTGCTGATATGAAAATTGGATGAAGGTTTTTAAATTTTTCCATTAATATTTCTTGCCTGTCTTTATCCAATAAATCGGCTTTGTTAAAGACATAAATCATTTTTTTCTTATCACAATTTAACTCCTTTAACACCTTGTGGACGGTATCTATTTTCCAGTCAATTTCAAAGTCATTTGCATCAATAACGTGCAAGATTAAATTGGCGTTAATGGTTTCTGTAAGGGTGGAATGGAATGCGTGAATTAGGTCAGGTGGCAGATCTCTAATAAATCCGATCGTATCACTGACGAGGCAATTTTCCTGAATGTCCGGTAGGTATAATTTTCCGATTCGACTATCCAATGTTGCAAAAAGTTCGTCCTCAACTTTTACTTTTTTACCTGTTAGGGCACGAAGCAAACTTGATTTTCCGGCGTTGGTATAACCTACGATTGCGACGGTTCTAAATCCATGATCGAGACGCTTATTTCGTTGGCTTTCATGGTTCTTTTCTATCTTCTTTAAATCTGAACAAATTTTTTGTTCACGTTTGGCGATATGGCGCTTCATTATCTCAATATTCGTCTCTCCCTTTCCGCGTCTAGCACCAGTTCCTCCACTGCCACCAGCTGCCTGCCGGGTGAGCTCCAAACCCATCTTAAAAATCCTTGGGCCAAGGTGTCTCAGGCTGGCTAATTCTATCTGTAATCTTGCCTCTTTTGTGGTGGCATGTTTGGCAAAGATTTTTAGGATGAGATCGATTCTGTCCCAAACCTCTATTTTATTTTTTTCGAATACTCGCTCCAAGTTATAAAGCTGCTGAGGTTTTAGAATATTGTTGATGATAATAAAATCCGCCTTGTTTTGAATTGCTTCATCCAATATTTCCTCAACTTTCCCCTTACCTATATATGTCTTGTAATCCGGGAGTTGGCGTTTTTGAATTTTGCGGATTATAACAAAACCGCCATAGGTAATGAGCAGGTTTTCGAGCTCATTTAAACGCGCCAGGCTTTCTTCTGGTGTGGTTTTAGGAGGAATGATATCAACTAAGATTACTTTTGGTTTCATTTTCGCTTCGCTGTGGATTCGCTTCGCTGTGGATTCGCTTCGCTGTGGTGCAATACATCCACAGCGTTAGTGCATCCACAGTTCGCGATAGCGGACGCATCCACAGCATGGCGAAAATTAGTAGATTAGCTCAATATCACAATCAGTTTTTGGTTTACATTGGCAGCTTAGGCGTTGCCCTTCTGGCAGGTCCATCATCTTTTCCGTGTCGGTTTTATCGGTAAGATCGCCGGATTTTACTTTTATTGAGCAGGTTTGGCAAATGCCAGCACCATTACAGGCAGCTGTAATTTCAGCACCTTGTGCCCTAAGTTGTTCCATTAAGGATTTGTCGCTTGTTTCATCGACTTCGTAGTCTTTACCGCTTAAGTGAACTGTTACCATAATTATTTAATTAGAAATTAAATCGTGCCTAGTGCCTCGTGCCTCGTGGGTTCACTAAACACTACAAATACTTTAGCAAAAACCTTCGATATTAAAAAGTGTTAGTTTTTATATTATTTGCTATACTTGCTCTAGGATTCAGGATTCAGGATTCAGAATTCAGCTGATTCCTGACTCCTGAATCCTGAATCCTATTTTAAAGCTATGAAACTATTAAGCTGGAATGTAAATGGCCTTAGAGCAGTTCTTAAAAAAGGCTTTCTTAAGTGGTTAGATAAGGAAAATCCGGATGTTTTGTGTATTCAGGAGACCAGAGCTCAACCGGATCAGCTTGGGAAAGAAGTTCTAGAGCACGATAATTATCACTCCTATTGGGCTTCCTCTAGCGTTAAAAGGGGCTATAGTGGCGTAGCTACATTTTCCAAAGAAGAACCAATTAAAGTCGAGGAGGGGCTTGGTATTGAGAAATTTGACCAAGAGGGGAGGATTCTAATGACCGAATTTAAGAAATTTGTTCTTTTTAACGTGTATTTTCCCAATGGTAAGGCAAATAGCGACCGTCTTAACTTTAAATTGGAGTTTTACGATGCTTTTTTAAAGAAAATTGATGGCTTAAAGAAAAAAGGCAAAAAAATAGTGTTTTGCGGTGATGTAAATACAGCCCATAAGCCGATTGACCTTACTCACCCTAAGAATAATGAGAAGATTTCAGGATTTTTACCTATAGAAAGGAAGTGGATTGACCGAGTAGTTGATCATGGCTATTTGGATTCCTTAAGGGAATTTCACCCAGAACCTGAGCTTTACAGCTGGTGGGACCTTAAAACAAGGGCTAGGGATAGGAATGTCGGCTGGCGTATTGATTATATTTTTGCGCAAAAAGAACTTTCCAAAAACCTTAAGGATGCATTCTTAATGCCGGAGGTAATGGGGTCTGATCATTGTCCGACTGGTATTATTTTTGATTTTTCCTAATTGGGGTTCTAATAGGTGACCTTATGGGTGTATTGCACCAATTAGGTCCCCAATTGGGACACCGGCCGAAAGTCATGGAAACTATTTTTTAGAATTTTCTTGACACAGTGTAAATAAGCCAGTAGACTTCCCTCCAGTTTTCCCTCCAAGTTATATTTTTAGTTTTTGTCATGAGTAATAGACACGCTAGTAAACAGCATGGGCTTCATAATGTGAAGACTTTACAACCCAAGAGTAAATTGCGTGCACGCCGAAATAAAGAAGCTGCCAGTAATAGAAAGCAAGAACGACGTGAAATTATTGGTTTGAAGTAGTTTTGACTTTGGAATAAAAGGTATTGACAAATTTTTATATTTCTATATAATAGTACACCTTACTGTAAATTAACAGAACGACAACCTAATATAATAAGTCATATTTCAAAAATTTGTATATCAGCTTGACCGTTTCTATAAAAATATTTATGATAAGTTATAGATTGCTATTATAAAAATTATCCTCCATTAATAGTTTGCCTTCCAGATATTTTTTTAACCCTATTAATCAATGAGTTCATTAGCACAAAATCAGCAAAATACTAATGCCACTCTATCTGTGTTGCAGCAGGAAAATTTCAACCTCAAGGAGGTTGTTGAAGATATGTTTTTGGTTTTAACCGAAAAGGAGAAGGATGTAATTATCAAACGTTTTAGTTTGGATAATAAACCTCGGCAAACACTTGATAAAATCGGTAAACACTATTCCGTTACACGTGAACGAATTAGGCAAATTGAAAATATTGCTTTAAATAAGTTACGTCGTACCGTTAGCAACACAAAGCTTAGGTTAATCAATCGTCTGGCTAAGGATTACATCATTCAGGATGGTGGTGTAATGCTTGAGTCTGAGATTATTAGTAAGATTTTACAGAATATTTATACCAATTCTCAAGTGGATGGAAAGATAATTGTTCTTTCTTTGAATTGCGATGTTGGATTTAGAAAATCACCTCGCACAAGCACTTCAGAGGCATTTTGGATGCTAAAAGAAATTGATCTGTCTGATATTCGCAAAGTAACAGAAGCTGGTTTGAGCGTTCTTAAAAAGCATGGTGATATTATGACTGATGATCAAGTTATCTCAGCAGTACAAAACTTAAGCTTGTTTAAGAACAAAACAATTTCAAGCAAGCTTATTATCTCTTGTTTAAAAACTGATAAGCGTGCTCGTAAAGTTGAAGATAAATGGGGTTTAATGGAATGGCGTCATGTTAATCCACGCAGTATTCGCGATAAAGCAGAAATCATTTTAGATAAGGCTAGCAAACCTCTTCATTTTGTTGAGATCGCCAATCGTATTGCTGAAGTTGGTTTCGATAAAAAAGTGGTTACTGTTCAGGCAGTTCACAATGAACTTATTCGTTACGATCAATTTGTTCTAGTTGGTCGTGGTTTATATGCCCTTGCAAAATGGGGTTATGAGCCTGGAACAGTAGCAGATGTAATTGAGAAATTACTTGAAAAGAATGGCCCTATGAGCAAAAAGCAGATTGTAGAAGAGGTATTAACTCAACGTAATGTAAAGATAGGAACTATTTCTTTAAACCTTCAAAAAAATACACACTTCGTTCGTGTTGGTCGTGCCGTGTATGATTTGGATGTTACTAAAAAGTAATTTTTTGTTTTAATTTCAACGAAACCTGGCTGCCGAGAGGCTGTCGGGTTTTTTTGTAAAAGGAAACAGGAAACAGGATTCAGGATTCAGCTGTTTCCTGTTTCCTACATCACAAAAGCATTGCTTTTTGCGGTTAAATTTGCTATAATTAATAGAAAAATAAATACAAAACAAATGAACCGAATTCTAAAATCATTTATTGTCGTAGCAATTCTTTTCTCTTTTGGCTTTATGAATAGTGCTCAAGCTAGTTTTTTTAATGATCTTGGCGCTACTATTTTTGAAGGTACTGCAGGAACGGATGATCCTGAAGGAGTTGGCTTTTGTTTGAGATATCCAGATCATTCCACTTGCGCTGATAGCGATTATGGGACTATTTGTAAAAACCCTGATTACTACAACAGTCTTCGTTGTCTTTCTGAGGCTGAGGTTGGTATTGGGATAACTGAAGAAGGATTAGCTGGTAGTGGTATTACCCATACGCAAACCGCAAGTGATTTGATTATTAAATACGTTAATTTTATGTTGCCGTATTTAGCATTGGCTGCATTTGTTGGATACGTTGTAGCTGGGTTTTTCTACGTTACGGCCTATGGTAATCAAGAACAGCTTGATAAGGCTAAGAAGATTTTAATTTGGTCTACAGTTGGATTAATTATAGTAATTGCTTCTTTTACAATTGTTCAATTTTTTACAAGCGATTTGGTCGAGCAATTACAACCTCTATAAAATAATTACGAATTAAGAATTACGAATTAAAAATTTAAATGCAAAAGAAAATTTTAAAAAATTGGCTAAAACTCATTGGTATCACTTTGGTGATAGTGATTGGTTTTTGTTTTGTAAATACTTATGCAGCCGATGCTTTTCCGGTGCCTGCGGATTTTGGGGGGGCTGATGTTGCTTCTCTGGAAGAAGGTGGATCAGGCCTTGGTATTCCAACTGGTGAAGTTGTTATAAGTACAGATATTGTTCAGGATCGTACACTTGGTGAATTGGTGTTAGATATGGTTAATTACTTTATTGGATTCCTAGGATTCCTGGCTACCATCATGCTTGTTTATGCAGGTGTTTTATGGGTGCTTAATGCGGGTAGCGAGGAAATGATTACCAAAGCTAAAAAGATAATTATATATGCGTCATTGGGTTTGGTTGTTGTTATACTTTCATATTCAATTGTTAGGTTTATCACAAGCTCAGCAGGAGGTGGCGGGGGGGCACCATCTGAATCATTTGATTGTATATTCAGCAGTGATTGTGCTATTGGAGAATATTGTTCCGCTGGTGGGGTTTGCGTGCCTGGCAATGATATAACTTGTGATTCGAATGATGATTGTGATCCGCCTAAAACTTGTGATATTTATGGCTTTTGCCGCAATCCAAATGCGGGTTCAGGGTCTACTTGTTCGGATAATACCGATTGTCCTTCGGGCTATGTTTGTAATTTAGATGAAGAAGGCGCCTGTGAAGTTGGCGGTACTGTTTTTCCTGGTGAGGGTGAAGGCGAAGGGGAGGGGGAAGGAGAAATTAGCGATCCTTCTGAACCTGTTACAGATGATGTACTTGATGATATTGATGAAATGGTGGATGATTTAGAGAATTTACTCGAGGATATCAATGAGGCAATTGAAAGCCTTCCTGATGATGTTGAGGCAGATGTGATAGATATTCTGGATTCCGGCACACTAGAAGACAAAATTGCAGGCATTGAAGATTTGATGGATGAAACCGATGACCCCAGTGTACTTGCAGTGCTAGAGGATATACTCGATGCTTTGGAATTACTAAAAGATCTTCGCGCAGAGCTGGATTATTTGCGTGAGATAATGCCTGAATCCAAGGATCTAATTGAAGCCTGGGACAATGCTTCTGAAGCTTTGGATAATTTAATAGATGATCCTACGAGTACAGTAAAGTTAAATCGTTTTACCAAAAGCTACGGTACACTAAAGGAACTTATCAGAATTTTTCCTGTGGTTCAGTCTAAAATCAGGGCGGTACCTGGCAGTGGCAATGTTCCATTTACTGTTACTTTGGATGGTTTGGATTCCATAGATCCTACCGGAGGAACAATTAGTCAGTATAATTGGTCTTATTTAGATAATCAGGGCAACACTATATCTCTTGGTACCGGGCCGGTTATTGTTCATGATTTTACAGAAGCTAATACCTATTCAGTAAAGTTGCAGGTATCCACTTCTCAAACTGATTCAGATGGTTATAAAACTGCTGCAGATGGTGTATCAACGGTACGAGTCAGGGCTAATCCGCCAGCTTCTCAGGTTGCTTTTAGAATTAATGGTGTAGATGTTACTGATGTTCATCATGTTACTTTGGATGAAGCTAAAGCAGGACTCACATTTGATCCTTCTATTACAGTTCCGGCTCTTGGCCGCACAATTGTAAAATATGAATGGTTTTATGGTGATACTATCTCAGAAGAGCGAACTACTCCTACCACTGTAGTTCATAGTTACAATAAGGCCGGAGAATACTTTATTACACTAAAGGTTACCGATAATCAGGGAGTTACAGATAAGGCTGTTATAAAACTCTTTGTTAAATCCCTTGCCGCAGATATTGATATCACCCCTTCGGAAGGTGATGTAAATACTGAATTTCATTTTCAGGGTATTGCTTCAAGGTCAGATGATGGAGCAATCAGTGATTACGAGTGGGAAATTGAAGATTCAGATGGGGTAATTGTGGCTGAAAGCGAGGAGGAAAGTTTTTATCATAGATTTGATCGTCCTGGTGATTATAATGTTATTTTACTTGTAACTGATGTAACCGGAGCCAAGGATAAATATGTAGAAATTTTAAGTGTGTTTTCCAGAGATCCAATTGCAAGTTTTACTTACACTATTCCAGAGACAAACCATCCCAATCGTGTTGATTTTAGCGCTCTTAATAGCTATGACCCAGACGAAGGTGATCATATAACTTATTCCTGGGATTTTGATGGGGATGGTACTTTTGACCTTCTTAACACAGGGGATATAAGGGTTACCCATGATTATAATAGGACTGGTGAATACCGAGCAATTCTTCAGGTTGAGGATGCTTTCGGAATGAGAGATCAGACTGAAAAAGGTCTTACAATTCAATCCGTTCTTTCCGGAGATATTATATTAGATAAAAGAGCTGCCCAAGTTGGAGAGGAGGTTGCCTTTGAGGCTTATAGCCCTAATGCTGTAGCTTATTTGTGGGAGTTTGGTGATGGGCAGACGTTTAGCACTGAAGAAACAGAAACTACATATACATATGACCAGAAAGGTAAATATACAGTGAGGCTTAATTTCTTTGATGAAGATGATAATGACAATTCAGATAAAGCTTATATGCTGATAGGTGATGCGGATAGTCCTGTTGCAGCTGCATCTGTACAAGTAAATAGCCGTGATTATGGCCTTACAGAGAATTTATGCGGGGCTGATAAACATGGCATAACAATAACGCGTGCAGATAGCTTACTACTCAGTGCAAAGGATTCCATTAACAGCGATGGTTCTTCTCGCCTGCTTTCATATAACTGGCAGATAAATGATGGTACGCAGAGCAGTAAAAAGGAATTCACTCATCGTTTTGATGAGATAAGTGCCGAAGGGGAATGTTTTGAGGCAAGCCTGGTTGTCCGCGATCAAATAAGCGGCAAGGTCAGCAATGAAGATATCATTTATTTTCATGTAACCAATCAGCTCCCGACAATAGTTGACTTTGTTGTGCAAGGTGAAGAAGAAAAAGAACTCATTACGCCAACTAAAGTGAAATTGAGAGCTATTAATCCTAAAGATGCGGATGGCCAAATTAAAAAATACCGTTGGTGGTATTATCGTGAAGGTTATGAAGATGAAAAATTAGGTGTTCATACAACTGCTATGGCTGATACTGAAATGGTTATAACGGCTGAAGGTCAGCCAGGTCTTACAAATCGTTATTACTTTGTGCTTGAAATAACCGATAACGATTTAGGTATTTATAATACAACTGAAAGATTTGGTGATTTGAGTTATTTGGATGTTCTAAATGGTCCAAACCTTTCTCCTGTTGCTGAATTTACAATGGATAAAACCACAATTGCAGTAAGTGATTCCATTACCTTTGTTTCTCAGTCTTATGATCCGCAAGGTGACACTCTTCCCGATGATGCATTCAGATTGGATTTTGATGGTGATGGAGAATTTGATGATACTAGCACGGGGCCTCAGATCAATCGCCAATATAACACTCCAGGTGAATATATCGTTCGCTTAAAAGTGGTTTATCGCGGTCTTTCATCCAGTACTACAAAAACGGTTTATGTAGAACAGGTCGATAGTCTTCCGCAGGCAGCCTTTACTTATGAAGTTGACGGGAATGACGTTACATTTGATTCCAGCAACTCCCGCTATGATCCCGATATCCCTGATTTAACCCTTGATTATGCATGGGATTTTGATATTTCGGAAGATGCTAATGGTAACGGCATTAATGATGATGATGTGCAGTCCACCGAAGCCAATCCTGCTTACAGCTATGCTGAAACCGGAACTTATCGGGTTCGCCTTCAGGTTACAGACAGCTTAGGTATGGAAGGTGTTGTGGTTCGCGATATAGATCTTGCTATGAGTGCTGCAGACAGGGAAAGAAGCACTTATTATTCCCTAGGAATCAACTCACCTAATCAGCCTCTTACCTCTTTGGATATTAGCATATCACCTTCAGAGATAGAGAAGGGCGGTACAGCAGATGTTGAAGTCATGGTACTCAATGCTGATAATTCACCGTATTACGGAGATGTTTTCTTTGAGGTTTTGGAAGGAAGTGGAGGGTTTACCCCTAACCCTGCTTCCGCAAAAGACTCCAAAGCATCTTCAATTTTCACCGCAATTGATTCCGGTTTGGTTCGAATTCAAGTACGCGCAACTGGTACATATTATGATGAGGTGATTGAGGAAGCGGTACTTACCGTAAAGTAATTTTCAATTTACAATTTACAATTTTCAAATAAATTCTAATTTTCAATTTTTCAATTAATAACTTGATAAAAAGACTGTTTCAAATCACAGCGATTGCAATAATTTTATTCTTACTTCCAACGGTAAGCATTCAGGCAAGCGGTAAAATTGAGGCTCAATTGGGAGAGAAGGTATCACTTGAGGGTAAGAACATTCCAGTTGGGTCAGATTATAAATGGATTATAAAGCAGGGTACGGAAATTATTAGTACGCAAACAAGCCCGCTTTTCAATTACACTTTTGTGCAGCAAGGCGAGTATGATGTTAATTTAGTTGTGACCGATGCATCTAATCAGGTAAAAACTACTTCAGTTTTTGTTTTAGTTGGAGATAGATATCAACGTCCTGCAGATCTTACAGAAGAAGGTGAAGTGATTCCGGTTATTGCTCCTTTAACAGTAGTTTTTGCTACACTTCCTCCTATTCAAGGTGACGGAACCGTTCATTTAATTGGTGATGGGAAGGTGCTTTTTGATATCGAAGTGACTCGCGATGATGTTCTTGAGTACCGCATTGATCGTAATATTTTTAAAGATAGTGATGGAAATGGAGTAGCTAATGATGATATCGATAATGCAAGTGATGATTCATATCTACTCGGCGGAATGTGGCACACCGAATATGACACCGCCGAAGCCACTAAAATAGTTGCAGAAATTACTTTGGTTACCCGTGAAGGAGAAAAAACCAAACAGCAAGTAGAGATTGTATTTGCTTCGCCAGTGCGCCCAGAGGGAGATCCGACTGCAATACTTGATGTTATTCCTTACCCGGACTCAGATGACCAACTTGTCCATTTATATGATGACGAGGAAATGGTTGCCTTTTATTCTCGCAGGAGTGAAGGGGAAATAATTGAATATAGAATTGATAAAAATATTTTTGTAGATAGCGATGGTGATGGAGATCCTGATAATGATATCGACAACATAAACGACATTTCCTTTAAAAATGGTGATGTATGGAAGACCTCTTACCAAAAAACAGATCAGCAAATTATCGCACAGCTTATAGTTGTGGGGGAAAATGGAAAGGGCAGTCGTGTTCAGCGAGGTTTATGGTTTACCGATAAGCCTAAGCCTAGCTTTGATTTCGCTGCTGAACAACAAGGTATTCGTTTGACTGCTGATAAGAGTTTTGTATTAAAAGGTGATCCGATCACTTATACGCTTGAAGGTTTAACACAGACATTAAATCAATATGCCTTTGCCTGGGATTTTGATGGAGATGGAGAGCTTGATAAAGAAATTGAAGCGGATAACACGGTTTCTCATATATATGACACGGCAAATATTTATGAAACAAAGGTAACCGTTACTGATACTTCGGGTAACAGTGCGGATTTTACCCTAGAGATCCTTGTTAAAGATGTTATTTCTACAATTGCTGATTTTGAGTCTGTAATAGAAGGAAATACCGTAACCTTTACAAACAGATCTACTGCCGCTTTAAATTTAGCCAGCAAGACACTAAGCTATAATTGGAGCTTTGGTGACAGTGATCCTGATGGTTATGAAGCTCAAAAAGATCAGATAGGCTTAGAAAACCCAAGCTATACCTATAATAAGGCCGGTACTTATATTGTTACCTTAACTGTTACAGATTCAGATGATGTAACGGACATAAGGACCGCTGAGGTTATTATTGAATTTGATTTAGTGCCAGATGAAGAAGTTGCTGAGGAATCCGCCGCGGCGGATGAAGAAGGGGAAGGAGGTTCTATTATTATGACGATATTAAAGATCATTCTTTATCTAGTTTTGATCGTAATCGTACTTGCAATTCTTATTATTGCCGGCTTCCTGGTTTTCCTTAAAGTCCAAACTCCGGATCTTACTTTTGGAGAATTAGTAGATGAATTTAAAATCAAGATTCTTACAATGCTTGGTATTCATGACATGATAGAGGAACCAATGGGGGATCAAATGGGAGAACAAGTTGAAGGGGCGGTCGAGAGTTCCGGAGAAGAGGAGATGGACCCCCGCCAAGGCGGGACTCCATCGGAGATTGAAGAAGAACCGGCTGAAGAACCAGAACTCGCAAAAGAAACCGGGCCTACGCCTGATTGGATGAAAGATATGGGTTCTGCACCAGTACCTGTTTCGGAACCTGAGAGAGAGGTTATTGAAGGGGAGATTGAAGAACCAATGGAAGGTCCAGTTGAAGGCCCAATGGGTGGCCCAATTGAGGAGCCTGCTCCATCTACTCCTAAACCAACTTCTGCACTTGAATCTACACCAGAACCAGCTCCCCATGCTCCGGCTGAACCAACATCGCCTACACCTCCTGCTGAGGGTGGGGAAACTCCTCCGCTTGCTAAACAAGAGGGGCCTGTGCCGGATTGGTTGAAATAGCTTCTGAAACCTTCACTTAATAGACGCGCTGCAGCGCGTCTCTACAGTTCGTTATTCGGCTATTTATATTTTGTGTTTGGTAGGTCGTTGTTTTTCGTATGTAGATAAACTTGTAATACCAGCTTCTTTCGCAATAGTCAGCGCTTCTTCAAAATTCTGTCCGACTTCTTCGGCTGTGTGGGCGTCGGAGCCGATCGTGTAGTGTTCAACACCTATCTCTACGCACCATTTTAGAATGTCGGGGTGGGGGAATATTTCGTTGCAGTCTTTGTGCATATACCTTGTATTTAGTTCTATACCAATGCCTTTCTTTTTCATTAACTCAAGAACATCTGTGATTTGATTTTTATATTTTTGCGGATTAAATGGGCCGTAAAATTTGTAGCCGCCTTTTTTACATATATCAAAATGACCAACAGCGCTAAAGCTTCCCCATTCCACCATTTTATAAAGGTTCTCGAAATATTTACTATAAGAGTACTGCTCTGTAACTTTTTCATATAATTCACTACTGAGTTCCGAAGATGAAATAATGACACCATCTACTGCGTGTACGGAGCCAATCATAAAATCGAAATCCATGGCATCTACAAATCGTTTCATATCCGACATCCAGGGTTTTACATACTCAAGCTCCACTCCGAATTTAATTGGGAGGTTGGGGAAATTTTTCTGAGTTTCCTCGATTTCCTTTTTTACTTTAGTGAAACGGCTGGTTGCTTCCTCATAACTAAATAATCCATCACCAGTTTCCGGGTCAAAAGTTTCAACATGATTTGTTATACAGACTTCCTGTATGCCAAGTTTTATCGCTTTTTTGGCAATATCAGATGTTTCAGATTCGGAGTCGCAGGAGAAATGGTTGTGGAGATGGTAATCAATTATCATTTAACATTTATCATTTATCATTTTTCATTGTACATTATATATGTTCTAAATTAACTAAATAATTAAATGAAAAAAATATTCATATTTGTTTTAGCCATTGTTATTGTGCTTGTTTCAGGTTCTTTTTTTGTATATGCCAGTTCTTCTTTTTCTGACCTATCTACAACTTATGATAATTATGATGCCATTGAGTATGTAAAAGCTAATGAGATTGTATCTGGTTATCCAGATGGCACTTTTCAGCCGGATAATACAATAAACAGAGCTGAATTTACAAAAATAATTATCAATGCGACTTATGATGAAGAAGCAATTGAAAATTGTCTTTCAGAAAATCTTCAGTCAGATTGGACATATGTTTTTTTCCCTGATGTGTCGCGGGATGAATGGTATGCAAAATATATTTGTGTGGCTAAAATGAATAATATTGTTGGTGGTTATCAAGATGGCACTTTTCAGCCAGAGCAGGAGATTTCATTTGTTGAGGCTGCAAAGGTTATAGTTAATGCATTTGATTATAACACCGTCTCTGATACTGTTTGGTATAAACCTTTTGTTGAAGTTTTGGGCGAAGAATCTGTAATTCCTATTACAATTTCAGCTTTTGATGAGAGTATTACTCGTGGAGAAATGGCAGAGATGATTTACAGAATTAAAGCTGATATAAAAGATAAACCTTATATGATATATCACAGTGATGGGCTTGCTCTACAATGTACAAAATCTGATTTTAAAATGGCTTTTGTTTTAGTTGTTGAAGATGAGAGTGATGCAACTGAATCTCGTCTTGATACGTTGTATGCAATTAAAGATAGTTTTGATGATGCCTTCTATGAAGCAACAGACCATTTGGCGACTATGGATACCAGTGATGATGTATTTATTTTAAAGAAAACAGATGCTATGGATGACGATTTAAACCCAGAATCCATCAATCCAACTGAAATTTTAAAAGAGTTTTATAGTCTTTATGAAGATGAGTATGACTTTTTAAGTATTTATACTACTTTTGAAAATAGTTCCATGTCACAAGGTCATGGGTCTGATAGTAATAATATTCAGGGCATAGGGAAAAGCATTAGTTCTTATTCTAGTGTAGAGGGTGTCAATCGGTATATGGGGCGTAATTTTATGAAGCATATTGATATGTATCAAAATTAAGAAGAGGGCTTGATTTTGGCGGTAAACGGTTTGTTACATGAAACTGGTCATCAATGGGGTGCATATGCCGGAGAAAATTTTACAGGTAATAGTTCTACTGAATTAGGGATTTTATGGGGTGATATACATTTTTATAGAGGCTTGGAATCTCCTTATGAAACAGGTACACCCATGAATTCGGATTATTGGCTACCTGATGGAGATGGAACGTATTATGTTGCAAATGTATATACTTCTACTAAAAAGTATCATCCATTCCTTTTGTATTTTATGGGGCTGCTTCCTGAAAGTGAGTATGATACAAAATATAAAATTTATGATGCAGGTGGCGCAGATACATCGCGTGACTATACTCCTGAGAGTGCAACTTTATATGGTGAAGTAAGTGTACGGGATATAATTGAATTTGAAGGTGAGAGAGAATGTGTTCCCTATTAATATTTACTTGTTTTATACTCATGGAATAATTGACTATTAACCAACATTTTAGGTACAATAACTCTAACTGATAATAAACTAATAACAAAAATTAAAATGGAAGAAGAAAACAAAGCTATAAGCAATCAGCCACCTGCTGCTCAGCCAGCGGATCAGCCACAGAAAGAGCGGGCTAATCCTGAGATGGAGGCTGTTCAGGCTAACATGCCTAGTGATAAGCGATCAGCGATAAGCGATCAGCCTGTTGCACCTCCGCTGCCTCCACCTAAGAAACCAGGGCCTCCAGTTCCGCCAAAACCTACGCCCCCCGGTGAACCTCCTAAGAAAATAGGGTCGGAGAAGAAGCAAAAGTCCAAAATAAATTTCATTTTAGCTGTTGTTGGAGGAATTATTCTTCTTTTTGTCATATTTATTGTTTTGATGGTTTTAATGATGTCACGGGCTGGGGCGGATAATCCTGTTATGCGTGCTTTTGGTTTGGATCCGGCTGGCCTTAAAGCATTTTTATTAACTGTTGTCGGTATATCTTTTGGCCTTCTTGCTCTTGTATTTTTCGTTTTGATGATAATTGGGGTATTCAAATTGGTTAATGTAAAGAAAGGAGATAAGGAGGCTCGAAGCAAGGGGGTGAAGATGACTGTTTTTTCCTTAACTCCCTTAATCTTTGTGATTTTTATCTGGTTTGTTTTATACAACTTTATCGGCAATGTTCAAATTTCAGCTGAGCAGGTTATTGCTGAGATTGTTGTAGTTGAGCCGGAAGATACAACCGAGCTTGAAGCACCAGTCGAAATTACCTTTAGTGCGGAAAATGTAGCCAGAGCATTAATATTTGGAGGGCTTGATATTGAATCCATGGATTGGGATTTGGATGGCAATGGCACATTCGAAACTCCTGTTGGCGCTGAGCCTACCGTTACCCATCTTTATAATAGGCGCGGGTCTTATGAGGTAGCGCTGCAGGTGGGTATTGCAGGTGAAGAGGCGTATCGAAATTATACAAAAGTTATTGTAATTGGTGAGGCTACTTTTGATGCGTCACCTGCTACTGGTTTTGCACCGCTTGAAGTAGAATTTGATGCAAGTGACCTTATTCCAAAGGGCTTTAAGGTAGCAAGTCTTGACTGGGATTTTGACGGAGACGGCAGATATGAACTGGAAGGCCCTGATAATCTTAGGCCGGATTATACATTTGAGCAAATTGGTGTCTATAACGTTCATCTGCGCGTTGTTGATCAGCAAGATAATGTTGAGAACTACTACAGAGAAATTGAAGTGACTCCAAGTGATGTGCCGCTTCTTACCGCTGTTATCGATTCCACACCTGGACTAACTGGTGCTATCCCGCTTCAGATTCGATTCGATGGCAGTGAGTCTGAGAGCGTTAAGGGTAAAATAGTAAGCTATGAATGGGATTTTGGAGATGGCGGTGATCTTCAGGCAGGAAAGAGTGTTTCTCATATATTTAATGATCCGGGTACTTACACAGTAACTCTTACCGTAACAGAAGATTCCGGAAAAACAGCATCATCAACTGTAACCGTTGAGGCAGAAGTGGTTTCCTCCATCCCTGAAGCGGTTATTACAACAGATCCTGAGTATGATGAAAAAACCGAAGTTCTTAGCGGAGTTCTGCCTTTTGCGGTTGAGTTTAATGCTTCGGATTCAATTGATGCTGATGATGACATTGTTGAGTATCAGTGGGATTTTGACGGAGATGGCGAGACTGATCAGGAAGGCAAAAAAGCAGATTATACCTTTGAAGAAGCCGGCACTTTTGATGTAACTTTAACCGTTACAGATTCAGAAGACCAATCTGACAGCACCAGTATCACAGTGCAAATATCAGAACCTGGAGTAGTGGCTATAATGAGCGCTGATCCCGAAGAAGGAACTGCACCGCTTACAGTTAGCTTTGATGGTTCCGCATCTTCAACGTACGAAGGAAATATTGTGAGCTATGAGTGGGATTTTGGTGACGGCAGTCCAAAAACAATTACAGGGGCGTCTGTTTCCCATAAATACAATGCAGTAGGGAGTTATACAGTTGCCTTAACTGTACTTACCAATAAAAACGAAAGTGCGGAAACTTCTCAAATGATCTATGTTCGCGAGATTCCGCTTCGAGCTTGTTTTAACCCAAGTCGCCGCAATGGAGATGCACCACTTGCCGTTACCTTTGACCCAATGTGTTCTACGGGTGCTGTTTCTACTTACACCTGGGATTTTGGAGACGGAGAGCAAAGCGGCAGCCGAAAACCAGCTCATACTTTTGAATACCCAGGCAATTACACAGTTATATTAGAAGTTGCGGATGATAAGAATAATGTAAGTACTTATAGTGATGTGATTGTTGCGGAAGGAGAACTAACTAATTAAAAAATTCAAAATTCAAGATTCAAAATTATAATCTTGAATTCTCTAATTTTAAATTTTGAATTAATAAAAAATGAGAAATAATAAAAAAATTATCAAAATAATTGTAATTCTGGCTATTGCGGCCTTGGTGTTTACGGCTTTGGCGCCGTTAATAGCGTCTGTTAATACTGTCTGAACCTTGATTTCCTTGATTAAATGATTGTCATGATTTTACATACAATCGTAGAGACGCATTGCAATGCGTCTCTACAGGTAAAATATTAATCATGTAATCATTTAAATCCGATAAATCAGCGGTTCAGATAATTGGTTTTTGAATTTTGTAGTATGAAATATCGCGAAGTAATACCCTTAAAACAGCGTCCAGATTGGTCAGTAACACTCCCTGGCTCTAAATCGATTACCAATCGGGCATTTCTTTGTGCAGTGCTTGCCAATGGCAAGAGTCGTATTTTTGGTGCTTTAGAATCAGACGACACAAAGGTTATGCTCGAGGCTTTGAAACAGCTTGGTATTGGTGTTGAGGAAAAATCCGATCATATTATTATTGATGGCAGAGCTGGGGGGATGGATTCGTTTAATTTGGAGCTTAATTTGCATAATGCAGGTACGGCTACTCGTTTTTTAACCGCTTTGATGGTTTTGCGTAATGGAGAAACGATTATAACTGGAGATAAAAGGATGCAGGATCGGCCAATTAAGGATCTTGTAGAGGGATTGCGCCAGATTGGGGCTGATATTGAGTATTTAGGAAATGAGGGCTGTCCGCCATTACGAATTCTCAATTCTCAATTCTCAATTTTCAATAAAAATGAATACCTTATTAAAATGAAAGGGGATAAAAGCAGTCAGTATTTTTCAGCTTTGATGATGATTGGACCGATCCTTGATAGGTCTCTTAAAATTGAGGTTATTGGAGACCTGGTCTCAAAACCGTATATCGATATTACATTGGCTACCCTTAAGCAATTTGGGATAGAAGTTAAGAACGAAAACTATCAATCTTTTATCATAGAGCCGCAAACCTACCAGGCGACGGATTTTTATGTGGAAGGGGATGCGAGTGCGGCTAGTTACTGGACTTCTATTGCCTTTTTACATGAGGGGAAGGTTGAATTTACCAACCTTACGAAGAAATCTATTCAAGGGGATATAGGGTATGAGGAAACCCTCATAAGGCAAAGGCAAGGGATTGTTAATATGGAGGATATGCCGGATGTGGCTATGACTTTGGCAGTTACTGCACCATTTATTGATGGAGGGACAAAAATTACGGGTTTATCGACCTTGAGAATAAAAGAAACCGATCGCTTAGCGGCTTTAGAGGCTGAATTAAAGAAAATTGGTGTTAAGGTTAGTACGACAAAGGATTCAATTACGGTTAATGGCGTTCCCAGAAGGCGCGATTGGCCAATCGCGCCTTCTGGGAACATATCAACTTACAACGATCACAGAATGGCCATGTGTTTTGCGGTGGTTGGAACAAAGTTGCCTGGAGTCGTGATTGAGGATCCTGATTGCACAGAAAAAACTTATCCAAATTTTTGGAAGGATTTGGAACTCGCATATCTTTCTCCGATAAAATTAGGGAAGAAAAATCTGGTGTTAACAGGCATGCGTTGCAGTGGAAAAACGAGGTATGGAAAAATGATCGCAAAGTTTCTCAATCGGGAGTTTGTAGACATCGATGATGAGATAGAACGTCAGAAAAATATGAAAATACCTGAAATTGTAAAGCGCTACGGTTGGCCACGTTTCCGAGAAGTTGAACAACAGATTTGTTCACAGTATTACGATGTGCAAAACCTTGTGATTGCAACTGGTGGGGGAGTGGTTTTGGATGAAAAAAATATGAAGTCGCTTAAGAAAAATGGAGTGAATATTTTTATTTTTTCAGACCCAAATGAAATCATAAATCGGATAGGAAAAAAATCCCAAACCCGACCATCACTCACTGGAAAAAAACCTGAGGAGGAAATTTTTGACATCTGGAAAGAGCGCCGAGATTTATATCTGAAATATGCAGATGTGGTTTGGGATAATACGAGTGGGGAGGTTTTGGAGGAGAGTATTGACAATATTTTCCTTGTATGAAATAATCGCATTCCTCCTTATTTTTTAAATAATATAAATATGTTTGGTGGTGAAAATAAAGCCGAAAAAGGCATTTTAAAAGCCTTAAATGAGCATCCTTATGTAACTTTAACAGATGAACAAGTGGCTGAGGCAGCTGGAGTTGCTTATACAGAGACTTTCAGGGCTCTTCTTCAGGAGTTAGTTATGAATTGCACTGTTGAACGAGTGGAATTTGATAGTTTCCCATCAACTTTTGTTGGTAAGGGTGGAGAGCCTGTTAATAAAACTGTATTAGAAGGTGATCCATTAGCTACTGATATTAGAGATCAGGTATTCTACCGCCTTAAAGTTGAACAGCCAGAAAGAGAGCCTGATGACTCAGATCCTATTATGAGTGTGTAGCAGTTTAGCTTGCTATTTTTTCAGCTTGTTCTCCGGTTTGTCTGTCTATATAGTAAGTTTCATACAGCATTCGCTGTGGCCCATGGGCTGCTATGAATTTACCTTCAATTTTTACACGTTTTCCTTTTCTGAATTTTCCGCTGGATTCCAATATATCAAGCGGAGTTGTTTTTTCGGCCTGTTTCCCAAATATATTTGCTATTTTATTTCTCCATGAACTCGGTTCCTGTTTTTTGGCTATTGCAACTTCAAAACCGGAATCAGTTAATACGTTTGGTATTATCCGGACAATGAAATTTTCATTTTCCAGGCGAATACTACCACCTTTATTAGTAAATTTATCAGAATATTCTGTATAACCGGCATCGATAAAAAGCTGAGCTATTTCTCGTCTTTGACCTTCATTTACTGCTTCCGGATTTGTTTTTGCGATGTCTGGGGGTGTGTTTCCTTGGTACATATAAAAAGAATTTAATATTATTTA
>JAHJBZ010000002.1 GCA_018813295.1 Patescibacteria group bacterium
AGGCTAATTATTATACTTGTATTTTGCTGTTTGTCAATGTTTTTTGATCTTTTTGTTTTATATTGGGGGTATAATAGAAGTACAGAAGAACTGATCATGATATTGACACAAAGACAAAAAGCATGTAAAATATAAAGTATCATGAGTGCGGATAAATTAAAAAGCACAGGCGAAGTGAAAGAATCATCAAACGAACGTGGCGGGATTATTTCCGGTACACGCAAGGGTGTTTATAGTGTTTTAATGCTGGTGGCATTAGCCGGCGGTGTTGGAGCATTAAGTACAGGCTGTGATACCCCTGATGATGACGATGATACAGATAACCCGGACAGGACAGCACCGGACAGCCCGGGTATGGATATGGAAGGAACTGTTACTGTAGCTCCAAACAGTACCGTACCTGTAACAGGCAGGCAGAGTTCAACACTTGATGACACTGCAACTGTTCAGTGGAGAGCGGATGGAGGTGATTGGCAGGATGCTGATGATTTTGACAGCAGTACAGGTGATTTCAGATTTGATGTAGAAGTTGGTGTTGAGAGTGTTGTGGTGGAAGTAAGAGCTGTTGATGACGCGGAAGAACCAAACGCAAGTGATCCTGGTGATCCGCTTGAACTTGCACCGGATGTATTTCCTCCTGCGGAAATAACCGTAGATCCTCCTGAAGTTACACTGCATCCGGATGTCGGGGATTTTGAAGTAACCGCGCAGGATATTGCGGAGGATGTGGTTACCGTAAGAGTGTATAACGGAGAAAAGAGCAGTGGCAATCTTGCTGATGAAGTTGAAATACCAGAAGGGGTTACAGAATATCCAATAACAATACCGCACGCAGCCGGTGAGCCAGGACAGTTTACTTTAGCTACTGTGGATGGGTATGGTAATGAGAGTAATGGCGTTGGTGTTGGGGTGGAGGTTTATGAGGTGCCGGTGATTAGTGATTTAGATGTGGATTGTAGTAGTACGGGGGGTGGATGTGTAGGAGGTGGTTTTGAATATCCATTGAGCTTTAATACTGAAAATGCTGAGAGTTTTGAGATAAGTGTGGAAAATTTAAGCGGAATAGGGACAACGGCAGTTGTTTCACCTGAATCTGGAGGGATAGTTGATAACCATACTGAGGTTGTATTTACCACAGGTTCACATGGTGGCGAAGATATGCGCGTTACCGTTACCGTAAATGGTCCAGGCGGGGAGATGGTTGATACTATAGATATTCATCAATATTAATTTTATCTAAACCAATGTCTTTTTCTCCTATGTTGAAAGGGTTAATCTGGTTTTTTACGGTGCTTAAAACTTCAAAGTAGCCCATCATACGTCCTTTATTGAAATCCGTTGGATATTTTCTACTGTCCTCTTTTGCTTCCAGGGCATCTTCAGCAATAAGGGGAATTAGATCGCGGAGGCAGGTTTTGTAAATTTCATCTTTCATAATGTTTGTAGAGTATTATTCGCATTTACAAATACGTTGGTAATCCGGGTCAGGTAGGATATTACAATAATCTACTGGTAATGGAATATCTCTGTATTTGCAAGCAATTTCATTATAAATGTGTGGGGCAAATTGATTTATGGCTGCCGCACAACTCTCAACCCCCGTCAGCTCACTACAAACAGTACAACTCGTATCATCATTCCAATCCCCTGCCCCGCAGGTTAGGGTGGCAGTTACGCAGGCATTGGTGCAGTTCTGGTTTTCTGCTCCAAGTATCCAGCAGCCGTTGTCGTGATAGTAACCAACATCATCCTGCGTTCCCTCAGTA
This sequence comes from Patescibacteria group bacterium, assembly GCA_018813295.1. Lineage (GTDB taxonomy): Bacteria > Patescibacteriota > Gracilibacteria > UM-FILTER-43-11 > UM-FILTER-43-11 > JAHJBZ01. The sequence continues at coordinate 1,767 of JAHJBZ010000002.1, forward strand.
AGATCAGCACCATAGCAGATAGCCTGTGCTTGTGTAAGCAGGGTAAATTCTACATATTGGGTTGTATCATCTGTGAGTTCGAGTTTGTAGTAGCCTGCCTGCACGGGTGTGTAGGGGTTATAAGAGAGGTTTGAGTAGGCCAGGGTCTGATCTATATAAACATTATATTCGCTGCTTGGGGAGTTGATGTCTAAGTGTATGTCGTCTCCGGCTGTAAATATATCCGTCTGGTCTACAAGGGCAATGTAGTACTGCTGGGCAGGGGTGCAGTCTGTGGATTGATTCGGGGTGTAGCCATTGTTTATATCACATGTACAATCGGGGAGGCAGCCTGTACCGCTGTCACATTCTTCATATATCTGGTCATCATTCGGAGTCTGGAGTATGCCGTCTCCGCAATAAGTTGCTCCTGCCTGTGTTACAGTAATTATAGATGTTGCTTCATTCGTAAGTTCATCATCATTTGTTACAAGCAGGGAAACCACATAAGTTCCTTCCACATCCGGAGTGAAGTCGGCTGTTTCGTCTGTGGCGTTTAATTGGGAACCGGAGTTCTGGGGTTTGTTTTTAAGTGCCCAGAAGTAGAGTGAATCTCCGGGATCTTTTTCGTTAATTACAGTGGCTGTAAGGTTTATTGCTGATCCTGTTACTCCTGACCTTGGGCCGGAGATGTATGCCTGGAGTGAGAGGCCTGAGGTTATTTCAGGATTTGTATATTCGTATTCTGTTTCCTGCGGGGACTGGATGTCAGACAGGCCGAGAGGAGGCCAGGAGATGTTGGTATATGTGGTGCTTCCGTTTATTTGGAAAGCGCGGAGGACGAAAGATTCACTACCTAGTAGTGTTTCATCGATGGTGAAGTAGTAATTTTCTCTGGTTTGGTCGTAGGAGACATTTGTTATCTGGATAGGAGTTTCTCCTTCCATTACTTCTTTGGAGGCTGGGCTGATCTGGGATTCAGTGAATATCTGGAAACCGTTTTGGGGCTGGGTCAGGCCGTAGATGTCATCCACTGTTAATTGGTTGAAGGATATGTAGATGACGGAATCGTCTGTGTTTGCCTGTTCTTCGGCACTTGTTATGTAAGGAAGCATACCGGAATGGATATCTGTGTAGCCCGCGTGAAGAACCTCACCTCCGTAATTGGAGTTGATGTAATCCAGAATATCCTGATCTGTTACAGGCGCGCTGTTCTGGGGACCGGATGGGGTTATGTTGGCCTGGTGGGGGGCGGTTGGGGTGGCGGTTATTGTGCTGTTTGGGTCATAAGTTTCTCCAATCCAGACCTCCCCTGAGTAAACGAATACTTTCACTTCACCCAGGCAGAGGTCGATATCATCTACACATACGCCGAATTCCGTTCCTTTGGTGCCGGCAACGGCCTCAATTGTTTCTATGTTGAATTCAGATCTGCTGGCAAGGCGGACTACCTTGTTCCAGACTTTACCGGAGAGGAGTTTTGCCTGGACTTTGGTGGAAGTGGTGTCTTCGTCGTTTTCAATTACCTCAGAATCCTCCTGAATTCTTAGTTTGCTTTCCGCGGAGAGGGTGGAAAGAGAGCCGTCAGAAAAATAGATGTCCACATAAGAATCAGCATACGTCTGAATTACATCTCCTGCAAAAAGAGGCTGTGTGTAATCAACGGCTAATATACCATTAGCGGAATCACAGTCGGTGATATCAGGATCGTTTAGACCCGGGCAAACATATACTTCTCCGGCTGCATCTGCCAGGCCTGCCGAAATAACCCTGTGATCTGGGTTGTATGGAAGGTTTGTAGTGCTTTGGTGAACAACAAAATTAGGACTGTTGTAAGCGCGAATCAGGCTTGGTAAAAAAAATCCTTTACCTATATTTTCCTGAGTTTCAGCCCGGTATTCACCATTTTCATAAACTACGCCGGCCACCTGAGAATACTCACCATCCGCACTTACGCCGTAGACGTAACGGGAATTGGTTCGCGGATCAGTCGGCACCTCCTGGAGATATTGTTTTGTGAGCAAGTTGTTATCTATCATACCCTGATAAAACGTTGCCGAATCGCAATCATGAACGTAAGTGGCATCCGCTGCAAAACAAAGCACATTCATACTTCCGCCCGGTTCGGGTATTGGGTAAGTATTGTTGTGATCTTTTTTGTAACGCTCAAGGGCATTGGAAATGGCATTTAGATCGACGCCTACTCTGTTGTTTTTAAACCAATTACTTGTCCCTCTTATGCCAAAATAAGCTGCAGTGCTAAGCGTGCCGATAATTACGACTACAATCAGGAGTTCGACAAGAGTAAAAGCTTTTTTGTTGAGAATTTTCATATTTTTGTTTTTATTTTTAACTTTAAGTTATTTTAGCACGATGGTAGGGTGGAAGCAATTTATCTCACATATATTAAATAATATAACTATTCCTCACTTACCGGCGTTAAAAAATAGTAAATTTTCCCTTCGGTTTCATCTGAACTCGTAACTTTGAACACTGCATTTTCTTTATTGCGCGATATATAATAATGTGCCTCTCCTTCGTCATACTCAAAAAATACTGCTTTATCTGGAGCTCCTTCCCAAGGATTATAAAAATTTAATTCCTTATGAACTACTTGGTTATTTTTAACGAAAATAATTCTACGTTTAGAGCCTTCACTTGAGTCAACATTATATTGAAAGTTTAATATTTCTTCTACTAGCTCGTTACTAACTGCCTCTCTAAATATGTACATTTTATCCCAATCAAAGTCTGTAACTTCATCTGCTGAAACAATACAGTTCTCGAAATTACCATTACATTGTTTCACCATATCCCTAGGCCATTTATCACGGTCATGGAAAAATTTTGGCCAATTCATCACCGTTGACCCAATAATAATAAGTAAAACAAATATACTTATTCCGATCAGGAAAAGTTTCAGAATAATTTTTAGGATTTTTTTAATTAACTTCCCCTCCATGAGATAAAGGTATTATGCGATAGAAATCCTCAAATATTTGTATGAGAAAATTATCATTATCTTTGTCAATAGATATGTAATGAGGACTTAGCTCTGATCCATATTCATAAAATGCAGTTTTGGAAGGCGGGCCATCAAATTGTTCATAAGAAAATAATTCTTCATGAACTATATTATTGTTTTTTATAAAAATTGTCCTACGTTTCATCTCTGCCTTTTCATTGCTGTACTCTATTTGTAGAATTTTGCTTATTTGCGAATTGTTTACACTGTCAGAAAATATATATATTCTATCCCAATCAAAATCTGTAACTTCATTTGCTGAAACAATACAGTTTTCAAAATTCCCATTACATTGTTTCACAAGATTCTGCGAGAAACTGTCTTTATCATAAAAGAATTTTGGCCAACTGATAATTAAATATGAAACAAATAATAAGGAGATAAAACATATTATGACAAATACTAGAATTTTCGCGGTGTTTTTTAGGTTAATTTTAAACATAATTGGTGTTAGAAAATTAAATAACTCTATCTTCCGTATTCATCTAAATTACTTACATTATAAAGGACATCCCCATAGACCTCTAAAGACAATTTTTCTAATTTTATTTGAAATAAATCATTATCTTGTTTTTCGGCCACCCACAACCCGCTATCTCTGAAGTAATTTAATGTTATTATAGCTAGCTCTTTTGCGCTTTTATCTTTATTAATAAGGCCAATTGATCTTCCAATAATATTATTTCTCAGATCTACAGACTGATCAGCATCTTTTGCCTTATCAAAATACATTTCATCAACTTCATTGCCATCAATTGCACTAGAATTTATTTCATGTGCATTGCCAGCATCTATAGCTATCTCCTCTCCAAATTCCTTTGCAATCATAGCTTGCCACAATATATGTCTAAAAGCATTTCTTTTTGATGCATATCCATTGTTCTCATTAGTTAATTGGCTATTGAGTGCAAATCTGCCTGCAATTGAACTTATGTTATTAAGATCAATTTTATAAATTCCAATCTCCAAAGCTATCTTCGGCTGATTAACAAAAAACCAGAAATGCTTGATAAGCTGTGTAATCTCCTCCACTGCCTTGTCACTGGAATCTGCTATTGAATCCACTATATAGCTCCATATCGATGAAAGGGAATTGTCATCACTCTCATCAATATCACCGCTATCTTCTTCACTTCTATGAATACCATTCATATATAAAAATATAGAATCAGTTATACCAGATTCGTCTGAGGGGTCATTTGAAGGTTTATTTTCCAGTGCAGTTATCAGGCACACATCATTATTTAATAATGACTCAAATTCTTCTTTTGAAATCCCGTAAATTAAATCATTACCACTGGTGCTGACTGGTATGGTTTGCAATGAGTGTTTGCCAGCTATTGACGTGAAATGCAAATAAGCATCGGCTGAATTTAAACTGTCCAGCTCACTAAGAATATAGGTATCTTTTTTAGGAACTATGAAAGAAATTAGGCTCTCTGCTTCAATAAAACCATAGCTTCTTGGCCCTAAAAGTTTATTTTTTACTACTACATTACCGTCAATTTCATCAAGCTCAATTGATCCGGATAAGTAGCTTTCACCCAAACATTCAGATGTTGATGAAAATTCGTGTGCAATATCTTCAGCATAAGAGTAATTTATTGCAAAAAAGAGAGTAATCAGAATGATGCATAGGACAAAGTAACTATGAAGAGTGATAGCCTTTTGGGTAGCTGTGGCATATTGCATGTGTAAAAAGCTTAGCACGAATATATATTTTATAAAAATTTGTTTTATTGCTTTTTTACCCCTTATTTTATTGATATTTAAGCCAAAATTTGGTATAATGTATAGATAATATCTACTTACGTGTGGACCAGGGCTAGCGCCCGTAGACCAGCTTCGCGTTGACCTATGCTAGCGCCTGTGGAATCTACATGAAATAGGTCCACACGAAGTAGGTCTACGCCGTAGGCAGATCGGTCCACAATGAAGTTAGAAAAATGTTTAAAAAAATTGCAAAATTCATAGGTCTTGGCATTGCTGTGCTTGCAGTAACCGCATTATTTATGCGGCAAGAGTGGCTTATGAGCTTTCAATTAGGTATGCAAAATAAATTTTACGACTATGATTTGCCAAGCAGCGAAATAGTGGTTGTGGCAATTGACGAAAAGAGTCTGGAGGAAGATCGATTAGGATTATTTGGACAATGGAAGAGGTCTTACTACGCAGACGCAATCGAAATATTAAATGATGCTGATGCGGCTGTAGTTGGAATAGACGTTACATTTCCGGACCAGTCATCACATGGTTCAGGCGATGATGCAGTGCTGGCCAATGTTTTAGAAAAATACGACAACGTGGTTATGGCCTCCCGTTATTACTTTGAGGACGGAATGAAGGTAATTCAATGGCCCAACAACACTTTAATGTCCGCAGATCCGAGTTTAGGATGGATTAATGTGCAGCTTGATGGAGATGGTTTTGTTAGAAGCTTGCCTCTTTTTGCCGCATCTAAGAATGAGACTATTGAAGCATTTTCACTTGCCCTTTCTCGCATTTATTTAAATGTTGACCCTGTTGATTATCGTATTGTGGGTGATGAATTTAATTTTTCGGACAATATTGTAATACCAACTATTACGCAACGTGATTCCCAGACACAGCAGGATGTTCATTCGATGTACATAAATTATTTTGCGGAACCAAATCGTTTTACGCATATTTCTTTCTCGGACGTGCTTGATGGAAATTTTATTGATAAACGCGGTAACCCGATTGATTTTACGGATAAAATTGTATTAATTGGCCCTACTGCAATTGATTTGCAAGACGATTATTTATCTCCTGTCAGCCAAGGCGTGCGTATGCCCGGTGTTGAGATCCATGCAAATAATATTCAGACAATAATTACAAAGCAATTTTTGCGCGACCAGTCGACTTTAAGCTTGTGGATTACGCTGCTTTCTTTTTTGGCGATAAACATCATTTTATTCTCATTTCTTAAAGTTCGTTTCGCTATTCCGCTTGTTCTTGCTGAGGTTTTTGGAGTGCTGGTTGCAGGGATTGTCGGTTATGAGTTCAGGATTTTTGTGAATGTAATTTATCCGATTCTGATAATCTTTTTGAGTTTTATCGGAACGTATCTGGTGCGCTTTATTATGGAGCAGAAAGATCGTAAATTTATTGAAGGTGCATTTGGGCATTATGTAAACGAATCAGTTGTTAAACAAATTCTCCAGAATCCGAATATGCTCGAGCTCGGTGGAGCTAAGAGGGATATAAGTGTGTTCTTTTCGGATATAGCCGGATTCACCACTATTTCGGAAGGTATGGAACCGGGAGAACTTGTTTCGTTTCTGAATGAATACTTAAAGGAAATGACGGAGATTATTTTAAAGCATGGCGGAACTCTGGATAAATATGAGGGCGATGCAATTATGGCGTTTTGGAATGCACCACTCGCCCAGCACGATCATGCACTGAATACCTGTTTGGCAGCGCTGGAGAGTCAGGAGCAGTTAGTTAAACTGCGTAAGAAATGGGCAAGTGAAGGAAAGCCGGAAATTCGTGTTCGCATTGGCATTAACACCGGTGATGCTGTAGTTGGCAATATGGGCTCTGAGGATCGTTTTGATTACACGGCTATTGGAGATAATGTGAATCTGGCCTCCAGGCTTGAGGGCATTAATAAGCAATATGGGACCGGTTTGATTATTTCCGAATTCACCTTTAAAGAAATTAAAGATCATTTGATTTGCCGTGAACTTGACCTTATCCGGGTAAAAGGTAAAAACGAACCCGTGAGAATTTATGAACTCATTAGCAAAAAAGACGCTGCAAAGAAAGATGTAACTGAAAAATTAACTAAGTTTGCAGAAGCGCTTGCGGATTACAGGAAGAAGAACTTTTTGGCTGCTAAGAAGAAGTTTGAGGAAATTAAGGATGATTTACCTTCACAGGTTTTTGCGAAAAGATGTGATAAGTTTATGGAAAACCCACCAGCTGGAGATTGGGATGGAGTGTATACGTTTACGACGAAATAAGCTTATCGATTTTTCATTTGAGATTTTTCATTTTACATTTAATTGAAAAATGAAAATTGAAAATTGAAAAATTAGTAAGCTATCCAATATATCGCAAAAGCTATTGATACAATAAAAACGTTTCGAATCATTGTTTTGTAATCGCGTTTGTAAGGAACTTTCTTTTTTCTTGTAAGGATGAAATAACGGGTTACATCGTAAAAATAAGTGCTGAGTACTAAAATCAGGATGTAGGAAATAAAGGTTTTATCGGCATATAAACTAATTGGATCGAGTGATGTGTTTGGGGTGACATTTCCAATATAAAATGCAACTCCCGTAAGTATTAATAAATGAGTTACCTGATCACCTATGTAGAGTTGTAATTTCCATTTTGGATGTTTTTTATCTAGCTTTACCTTTATTTGGTCGATGATGTTGTGAGTTACAAAAATTACAGTAATTCCTATCCAAACGCTTTTTAGGTGTAAAAATGGAGATAAAACTGCTACTAGAACCGCCAAATGGATTAGACAATGCAAAAGCACGCCTAAATAAGTTTTATGCTTATATTCAACCAATTTATTTGGCTGCAGTGGATAATCCGCCAGGAAATGTATTAGGTAAAAATAGAGGAGGAGGTTCATTTTTCATTTATCATTTAACATTTTTCATTTAGCACTAAAGCACCGTAGGGCTACAGCACCCAGAACTAAGAATTGGCGTTTGCCCTTTTTACAACTTCGTAACTGACTATAGAAGCGATGCTGGCGTTGGTTTCCAGTAATCGGCGGAAGTCTTCTTTGTCCAGAGTGAGCACTTCTACATCTGTAACAGTTTTAAGGGTGGCGTTTCTTGGTTCATCGGACACAAGTGCCATTTCACCAAAAAATTGATTGTCGGAAAGAACGGCAACAATGGTGTTGTCGCGTAATACTTGGACTTGACCGCGTTTGATGATGTACATTTTGTCGCCCGTATCACCCTCTTCGAAGATTACGTGATCAGCGGCAAAATATTCCATCTGAATTTTGCTAATAATAGCTTGCAGGTCATCATCCCCGAGCTCTGCAAAGAATGGTATGTTTTTTAATATTTCTTGCATTGTATTTTTATTTTACGATATAACGATACAACGATATAACGAGACGACTTTTTTTTCAAGGTATTATCAGGGTATTATGTTGTTTCGTCGTATCGTTATTAGGAGGGGCTTGACTTTTATGAAATTTCATGAAACGATAAGAAAACTGATATTCAATTCAAAATTCAAGATTCAAAATTAGAAAATTATTTTTGAATTTTGAATCTTGAATTTTGATTCTTCTAATTAAATATTAAATGAAAACGATCCAAGTTAAAGGCGCCAGAGTACATAATTTAAAAAATATTGACGTTGAAATACCACGCGATCAGCTTGTGGTTATTACCGGCCTTTCTGGTTCCGGTAAATCCTCTCTTGCTTTTGATACCATTTATGCAGAGGGACAGAGGCGATATGTAGAAAGTCTTAGTACTTATGCACGGCAATTTTTGCAGTTGATGGAAAAACCTGATGTGGATTCTATCGATGGTCTTTCTCCTGCAATTTCAATTGATCAGAAGACCGCAAGCAGAAATCCGCGTTCCACGGTAGGTACAGTTACGGAGATTTATGATTATCTGCGTTTGCTTTTCGCAAAAATCGGCCATCCGCATTGCCCTGAGTGCAATAGCGACATCAGCAAGCTTTCGGCTAGTCAGATGGTGGAAATAATCGCTGAAATGCCCGAAGGAAAGAGAATTATGATTCTGGCTCCGGTTATCAGGGATCGCAAGGGAGAGCATATAAAAGTTTTTGATAAAATTAAAAAAGAGGGGTTTGTCCGTTTAAGGGTTGATGGGGAAATTCATGGCATCAATGAAGAAATTGAACTTGATCCGAAGAAAAAACACACTATTGAAATTGTGGTGGATAGGTTGGTTGTTAAGAATTTCAAAAAGAAAATTATTAAATTGAAATCCGGGCAGGAGATTGAGGAGAAAAATGAAGATCGTTCCCGCCTTGCTGATTCTATTGAAACGGCTCTGAAACATGGTGAAGGTATTATGATTATTTTAGATGCGGATAGTGATGAGGAGCAAATTTTTGCAGAACATTTTGCTTGTGATACACATGGCGTTATTTCACTTCCGGAAGTTGTCCCGCGTTCTTTTAGTTTCAATTCACCTCATGGTGCATGCCCGGACTGTCATGGGCTTGGCACTAAACTTAAAATAAATTCTAAGCTGGTTATTCCAAATCCTCGCCTGACTATTGCTGAAGGTGCAATTTTACCTTGGTCAATTTCTTCTATGAGACTTAATTGGTATAATAATTTGCTCCGTGAAGTTGGTAAAAAACATGGGTTTGATATCAATACCCCTGTTGGGAAATTAACTGAAAATCAAATAGACATTATACTAAATGGAACAGGTGACGCGAAATATAAAGCGGAATACACAGGCCAACATTCCAGCTATGAAACCGAAACTACATATGAAGGTGTTATTCCAAATTTAGAGCGCCGTTATCATGAAAGCGAATCGGATTATATTCGTAAAAATATCGAACGCTTTATGGAAATCACCACTTGTGAGACTTGTGAGGGCAAAAGACTAAGACCGGAAATACTGGCGATTACTGTTTTGGACAAATCAATTATCGATGCCACCGAAATGTCCATTGAAGATGCGGAAAAATATTTCAAGCAAATGATTCCTGACGGAAAAAATAAAGTATTGAGTGATTCGGAGTATATAATCGCCCGTTTAATTATCCAGGAGATATTAAACCGCCTTCAATTTCTTAAAAATGTAGGTCTTAGTTATTTGACTATGAACAGAACCGCCAACACACTTTCCGGCGGAGAGGCACAGAGAATTCGTCTGGCAACTCAAATCGGATCTTCTCTGCAGGGTGTGCTTTATGTTCTTGATGAACCTTCTATTGGCCTTCATCAAAGGGACAATAACAGGCTAATTACAACTTTGGAGCAATTAAGAGATTTGGGGAATACGGTTATTGTTGTGGAACATGATGAAGAGACTATTAGAAAAGCTGATTATGTGCTTGATATTGGGCCGGGTGCAGGTAAGCATGGCGGAGAAGTTATTTTTGCCGGTTCACCAAAAGAGATTGAAAAAAATAAAAAATCACTTACCGGCCAATATCTTTCCGGGGAAAAGGAAATTCCTATTCCAAAAGAACGTCGCAAAGGCAGCGGAAAATATTTAGAGATAATTGGAGCTCAGGAAAATAATTTAAAAAATGTCGGTGTAAAAATTCCTCTAAATACCTTTGTTGGTATAACCGGGGTTTCCGGCTCAGGTAAGTCTTCATTAATTAACTACATCCTTTGCCCGGTTTTGAGCACTAAATTAAATAGGGCTAAGCAAAGAGCTGGTAAGTATAAAGAAATTAAGGGGACTGAGCATCTGGATAAAATTATCAGCATCGACCAATCCCCTATCGGCCGTACGCCAAGGAGTAACCCTGCCACTTATACAGGTGTATTTTCGGATATAAGAGAGCTTTTTGCATCTATTACTGAGGCTAAGCTCCGGGGCTACAGAGAAGGTCGCTTTAGTTTTAATGTAAAAGGCGGCAGGTGTGAAAGCTGTCAGGGCGAAGGAATGGTTAAAATTGAAATGCACTTCCTCCCGGATGTTTATGTGCCTTGTGAAGTATGTAAAGGTAAACGATATAATTCCGAAACTTTAGAGATTACCTGGCACGGTAAAAATATTTCCGATGTTCTTAATATGACAGTTGAGGAAGCTTTGGAGTTCTTTGAAGCTATTCCGCAAATTAAAAATAAATTGGGGACATTGAATAGCGTTGGACTTGGCTATATTATGCTCGGCCAAAGCGCGACTACGCTATCCGGAGGTGAGGCGCAACGTGTGAAATTATCGACTGAACTCGCTAAACGCTCCACCGGTAATACAATTTATGTTTTGGACGAACCGACAACCGGCTTACATTTTGAGGACGTTAAAAAGCTACTTGGGGTGCTTCAGGCGCTTGTTGATAAGGGGAACACTGTTCTAACCATTGAACACAACTTGGACGTGATTAAATCAGTCGATCATGTAATCGACTTAGGCCCTGAGGGCGGTGATGAAGGCGGTGAAATTATCTGCACCGGTACCCCGGAGGAGGTTGCAAAGTGCAAGAAGAGTTATACTGGGCAATTTTTAAGTAAGATGCTTAAATAGTCCCTAATTTTTCATTTAAGATTTTTCATTTTACATTTAATTGAAAAATGAAAATTGAAAAATGAAAATTAATTCGTCCTCTTAACAACAATAAGCGTAATATCATCCGCTTGCCTGTAATCACCCATGAAATCCTGTACGTCTTTAATTAAAGCGTCGTGTATTTCCTGTGCGGTAGCAAGCGTGCTGTTCTTTTTAACTGATTCTTTAAAACGGGCTTTTCCATAAGTCTCCTTTTCATTCTTCCAAGCTTCCGGAATACCATCGGTATAGAAAACTAGTACATCGTTTATGGCGACAGGCTCGGTTGCGGTTTTTGTAATATTGCTAATATCTTCAATCATACCAAGTGCCATACCACCACCTGTTTCAAGTTCTACAATATTATTTTCAACTGCTTTATAATGGATAATTGGGTCATGGCCGGCTTGCGCAAAGCGAATGTCGGCTTTTTCCACACTCCAGATTGCCATCATCATCGTCATAAATACATTTGGGCGGGTTTTGGCTTTTAGAATGTGGTTAAGGTGGGTGAGAATGTCCCCTGCCCTTTTGTATTGTTCGAGGAATGCGGGGACAAGAGCGTTGTTAATTGCAGATACCAGCCCGGCAGAAACACCGTGGCCCGTTACATCTGCCACATAAAAAAGCAATTTATCATCATCGATTTTAATAAAGTCATAACAATCACCGCCCACTTCATCCGCGGAGATGAGGGAAGCTGCAATATCCAAATTGCTGATTTTTGGAACATCTTTTGGAAGTAATTCCTTTTGGATTTGGCCCGCGAGTTCAAGCTCATGAGTTATTTTTTCCTTTTCAATCATGGCCTCGGTACTCTTTTCCAGATCCTCCGCCATTTTATTAAATGTATTTGCCAGCATGCCGACTTCACTTTTGGATTTAACGTCGATTCTGGTTTTAAGATCACCTGTACCAATTTTGCTGGCACCTTCGGTTAAAGTTTTAATCGGCGCAGTAATGCGGCCTGCTACTATTCCGCCGATAAAAAGGGCAATAACGATACCAAATAATGCCATCATCGCTATATCTACAACAGTCCCCTGGATTCTTGAGATAAGTGCATCGTAAGATACATGATAATGAATTAAGTAGGCTCTTAGTGCATTACTCTGATCGCGAAAAGGATAAAAAACATCTTCAATTTGATCGGTATTTGCTATTGCCTCAACGTCCCGTCCATTTAAATTTGTATATCTGATCTCGTTATTTGTTTTTTCCAAATATACGATTCGTCCGCTTTTTTTAACTTTAACTGACGGGTAAATGGCCTGAATACGCTCAAGGTCTTCATCACTTAAAGCAGTGTGGTGTTCCTGAATTTTAGGATCGATGTACAGCTGATCTCCATTATAATTAAGAATCGCAAGGCCTGTAATGTCGGTATTTAAGCTGTATATATCGGCAAGTTCCCTATCGAAATGAGCGTAAGCCTGTGTTTTGTAGTTATTTTCGTAATTTGCAACGACCCTCTCATGGGTAAGTTCGGCAAAACTAACTGCTTTAGTAAAAATATCGTGGTTTATTTCTTTGATCTTTTGATCAATCACAAAATATGCCGTTGCCCCCAGAATCAGAATTATGATTATGGATGTGGCAAAAACAATTTGTGATTTTACTGATCTAAACATTATTATTTTTGATTTTTGATTCTTGATTTGCGATTCAAAATTCAAAAATCACAAATCAGAAATGTTTTAGGCTGTTCTTTCGGCGGATTCTCTTTCTGCAACCTGAGCTAACATCTGATCGTAAGTAACACTTGATAATCTTGCCTGGCGTTCATCTTCTACACGCACATTAAATGATTTCGACCCCTTTCTGTCTAAACGTTCGTACATATCATTGGCCAATCTATCAAGATTATTTAGATATATTAGGTTATTAAACACATCAAAAGGATCAATATTACGCGGACCAAAATCTGCAGCTAATTTACTCTTTTGTGCAGGGGTTAAGCTTTCTTCAAAAGCTTCTCTGTCTTTAAATGTTTTTGTTGGCACCTCAGCTAAGTTTAAATATTTTGAGAAGGCCGTTGGTGCAAATATTGATATATTTGTATTTCCAGATATACCCAAAGCAGTGCGAGGTAGTGCCATATTTACTGAAGGTAAATAAAGATTATATCTATTAGTGTCTTTTTTATTGTTATAAAGACTGCGTAGATTTATTTCTGCATCCGATGGGAACTCATATTCTGTAGCCGCACTAACAATTTCATGCGTGATGTCATTGTACGCATCTGTGTAAATTTCCTGTTCTATTCTGGTGTATTCTTCAATTGCTGTTTGTAAATTTTTAAATGCTCTACCTTTTTTTTGGTTCAAATCCCTTAAAGCTATGTAATCTTCTTCTGCGGGTTCCATGTATGCACCTGTCATATTATCTATTTCCTGTTTTTTTGCTGCCCAGTCCTGATATGCAGTTCTGTATTCCTGATAAGCTCTTCTTGGCCATGATCCATCTGCGCAATATCGATTAATAGTATCATGCCAACCTCCTGAATCGGGATCATGGTATGCAATATAATGAAGGTCATCTTCAATCATCTCCCTTCTTTTGTTACCTGCTTTTCTATGTTTAGGTTTTACCAATGAATCAAATAATTCCAACCTAAGAAGATCGCCATGCTGTATGTTGGCTGGTAAATTTTGTATGTCCAATCTTCTTTCTCTTGCACGCTCAGTTAATTTAGCAGTTTCGGGTCTGGTTTCAGCTGGTATATCAGGGGTGCCAGCTTCTTCTACCTCAGCAGCCCTGGTATTTTCTGCATTCCACGCATCGGTGTAATCCTGACTAAAATATTCGGCTCCTTCTGTTGTTAAAAGATTATGAACTGTGGCCCAGTTTTCTGCTGAATGTGCAATGCCAGTTGGATCCTCTGAATCTTTCGGCACTGTATCTGCGGCAATAGCCTTTAAAACATCTGCCTTTAGTGTGTCGTTATAACCTTGTGTAAATGCAAAAATCGCTTCATTGCTGGCATTTTGACTTTGTAGTTGTTGCAGAGTTGCCTGTCCGGTTTCATCGAGCTGAACTTCTGGTGCTCTACGTGCAACTGGCACTGCACTAAAATTTCCTTCTAATTGTCTTTCAAGGTGATCAATAGCTTTTTTGTATTCCGCGTCTCTTCGACCAGTTCTGAAATCTGCATGTAAGGTGGCTCTGAATCTTTGCCATTCTGGTTTTTTATGTTCGTAAATTGTAGTTAAATACGCACCTAAAACGCTTACAGTGTATCCGCCCATCATTCCGTCGATGTAAGTAAAGCCATTTGTACGGCGCCCCTCCACTAGCTCAAATTTAATACCATATTGCGGATCAGCGAAATCTTCTGTTAGTATTTCCTGCAAAGCGCCAACGCATTTTCGCTGGTCTCTTTGGTTTAGACCGGTTTTACCTAATACCTGCTCAGCAAATTCGCGGTTCCATTCGCTCCAATTGCCGTTGTATTCCTGGTGGGTTTTTACAAATTCATACCATTTATTTGGGTTTTCTGCCAACACTTCTCTGACATCGCTGATATATTTTTGTTTTTCTGCTTCATTATCAAAAATTTCTCTTGTTACCCTTTTTCGAACGGTTTCCAGCCCTGCCTGTGCATCACGGATTGCCGTTTCTGGTGGCGTTGCTAGTTCTCCGGCAGGAGGAACAACTTCAGCCAAAGCATCATCATCTGCCCCGGGCCTATCCAATGGATCTAGCGGCGTAGGTATATCTTCTTCAAAATCAAGATGACCTGTAAGTCCCTCCTGGCGCCCTCTCTGCACCTCAGATGCACCTGCCGGTACGACTCTGGAGGGAGGAGTTTCTTCCGCATAAATCAACCGTTCCGGCCCAAAGAAATTTGAATTTTCGAATTGATTATATTTCATAATTTTTTAATCTTGAATTTTGAATCTTTTAATTGAATATTAATCTAATAATTATAGCATAAATAAACAGGAATTGCAAATTGCTTTAGTGGATGATTTTTGGTAATGTAATTGTCTGAACTGTGATTTATGTGATTAAATGATTTTTATGATTTACCATGCATAAGCTTTGTGCATTCATAAAAAATCTTGTCCATCATTACAATCATAAAAAATCATAGTTCAGACAAATTATTATGATAGAAAGAGACAACCAAATCACCAGTACAAAAGCCGCAAATCAAGACGATAAACTTGATTTAACTCTGCGCCCGAAAACATTGGAGGAGTATGTGGGGCAAGGTGATACAAAAATGAACTTAAAAGTGGCTATGCAGGCGGCTAAAAAGCGGGATGAGCCTGTTGAGCATATTCTTTTATACGGCCCTCCAGGGCTTGGTAAAACCACTTTGGCGAATATTGTTGCCAGAGAGATGGGCGTGAATATTAAGACGACTTCCGGGCCGGCTATTGAAAAGCAGGGAGATCTGGCTTCTATTCTTACGAATCTGCAGGAGAATGATATTTTATTTATCGATGAAATTCATAGGCTCAAGACTAATATTGAGGAGATTTTATATAGCGCGATGGAGGATTATGCGCTGGATATTATTATCGGCAAAGGGCCGGCGGCCCGTTCAATGAGGCTTGATCTGCCTAAATTCACACTTATCGGAGCTACGACGAAGGTGGGTTCACTTTCTGCACCTTTGAGGGACAGATTCGGGCATATTTATAAGCTGGATTTTTATCAGGATGATGAAATTCAGGCGATTGTGAAGAGGTCTGCCGGGTTACTCGACGTTCAAATTGATGATGCTGGTACTGCGGAAATCGCTAAAAGTGCACGAAAAACACCAAGAATTGCAAATAGACTACTTAAGCGAATTCGTGACTTTGCAACAGTTGAAGATTATAAAAAAATTGACCTTAAATTCACTCAAAAATGCCTGAAAACTATGGGGGTGGACATACTTGGTCTTGATAAAACGGATAGACAAATACTTCTTGCAATTATCGACAAATTTAATGGTGGCCCTGTTGGCGTTAATGCCATCGCCGCCGCAACTGCAGAGGAAATAGAGACAATTGAGGATTTATACGAACCATATCTGCTCCAAATTGGATTTTTGGATAGAACAAAACGCGGCAGGGTTGTTACGGAAAATGCCTATGTGCATTTGAATTTAGACTACAGTGAAAATCAAAATAGAATGTTTTAATTAATTCGGATAGTGGCTCGAATAGTGGCTCGAATAGTGGCTCGAATAGTGGTCCACAATACGAGCCACAGCGAAGCATGAGCCACGATACGAGCCACCATTCGGAAAATGAATCATCTAGAAGAAATCAGGGCAAAACTTGCAATTGAAGAAGTCGTTGGCGGCTATATTCAGCTAAAAAAGGCTGGGCGGAATTTAAAGGGGCTGTGCCCGTTTCATAATGACTCTCGGCCGAGCTTTACAGTAAGCCCGGAAAAGGGAATTGCATATTGTTTTGCATGTAATACGGGTGGGGATATTTTTAAGTTTATCCAGCTGATTGAGAATGTTGAATTTCCGGAAGCCGTGAGGATTCTGGCGCAAAGGGCTAATGTACCACTTCCTGAATTTAAGCCGGAAGCGCATAACAAACGCCTGCAGATTATTGAAATGAATCGCTCTTCTGCAAAGTTTTTTAGTGAGCAGCTGCAGGATTCAGATAAGCACAAAAAATATTTTTTAGATCGTGGACTCTCTGAGGAGACAATTCAGAAGTTTAAATTGGGGTATGCGCCGGATTCTTATCATGCATTAAAAGACAATTTGGAAAAAATTGGTTATAAGGAAAATGACCTGATTAATTCCGGGCTTCTTAACCAGCGGTCCATTGCGGATAAAAATACGTATGACCGTTTCAGGAACCGTTATATCTTTCCGATTTATGATCATCAAGACAATCCGGTTGGGTTTGGAGGCCGGATTATTGATGAAGGCGAACCGAAATATTTAAATTCACCGGACACTCCAGCTTACAATAAAAGCCTTATCCTTTATGGCTTGAATTTTGGAAAAAATGCGGTTAAAAAAGAGGATTTAGCGGTATTCGTAGAAGGGTATATGGATGTTATTGCCGCTCATCAGGCTGGTACGGAAAATGTAATCGCCACCTCAGGGACCGCGTTAACGGCACCACAATTAAAACTTATTAAACGCTACACCCCAAATGTTGCGTTTGCTTTTGATCAGGACGCGGCTGGTTTAGAAGCCACTAAAAGATCTATTGAACTTGCCCAGGAAGCGGAACTTAATATAAAAATTGTTACCGTTCCTGAAGGAAAAGATCCGGATGAATGTATTAAGAAATCCCCTGAAAAATGGATAGAGGCTATAAAAAATGCTGTGCCTGCTATGGATTTTTATTTTTCTTATGCCCTCAAGCAATATGATAAAAATACCCTGGATGGGAAAAAGGGAATTCTTAACTTAATATTACCGCTCATTAAGCAGCATCAGACTGAAATGGAGCAAAATCAATATTTAGAGCGTTTGGCATTGGAGCTGAAAACCGATATTAAATTACTTTGGAATGATCTTAAAAATTTCAATATAAAAAAGACTTACTCGCAAGCGAAACAAGAGACGGATCAGGTTCCAGTCAGGCAGATTTTTAGCCGAGAAGAGTTCCTGCTTGGCTTTATTTTTCATAAACCGGATTTGTACAACCTGGTGCAAGAAAATCTTATTGATAGTATCCCCTTTGATACGAGGACAGAAAAGTTTTACAAGGCTTGCAGAAAAGTGTACAATCGCTTAAGCACGATTGACCTAGGGGAATTAAAAAAGGAATTAGAGCCAGATGATCACGAAAAGCTGCAAATTTACCCTCTTCTTATAGAGGAACACTATCCTGATTTTGGGGATGATGCCATGGAGCGAGAGGTTATTAATCTCATACGCACCATTAATAAAACTAATTTACACAATGTACAAAAGGAATATGAGTTTAAAATTCGCGCAGCAAAAGATGCTGGAGAAAAAACTTTGCTTTTAAATCAGTACAATCAAATTTTGAAACTTACTACTAAGATTAATTAACATTTAACATTTGACCATTGACTCCCGCTTAGCGCGATCAAATGTCACATGTCAAATGTCAATTGTAATAAAATATGGCTAAGAAAATAACTAAGAAATTCATTGCTCAACCGGATGAGAAGACTCTAGCAAAGTACCCAAAGGGTATTCGCGGGCTTATTCAAAAAGGGCGTGAACAGCGTTTTGTAACGCACCAAGAGCTTCTTAAAGCCATCCCGGAAATCGAGGATAACGTTATCCTTCTTGATGAAATTTATACACTTTTCCTGGATTTAGGTATTGAAGTTCTCGATGTAAAAAAAGATCTCATCTGGGGGCAGAAGGCTAAAAAGGCAAAGGATGTTTTTAGCTTGAGTGATGAAGATCTCCTTGATATCGATATTGATGAATTCGCTGAAGATGATGAGGAGGTGGATCTTCAGGAAAAAGATAAGGATAAGGAAAAAGATCAGGAAGCTGAAGATGAAAAAACCGAACAAGCAAAGAAAAAACAGGCTAATTTAAAAGAGATTGCAAATGATTCCGTTCGCATGTATTTAAGTGAAATTGGGCGAGTAGACCTTTTAACTGGTGATGAAGAAATAAAGCTTGCTAAACGAATTGCAAAAGGTGATCCGATATCTAAACAAAAGCTTGCAGAAGCCAATCTTCGTCTTGTTGTATCCATTGCTAAAAAGTATATCGGCCGTGGCCTTTCGTTTTTAGATTTGATACAGGAGGGTAATATTGGTCTTTTCCGAGCGGTTGAAAAGTTCGACCCAAAACGCGGATTTAAATTTTCCACATATGCAACATGGTGGATCAGACAGGCCATAACCCGTGCCATTGCTGATCAGGCAAGAACGATCCGTATTCCTGTTCACATGGTGGAAACCATTAATAAACTGACACACACTCAGCGCCGATTGTTACAAGAGTTTGGACGCGAACCTACTGTAGAAGAACTTGCTTCTGAAATGGATATGGATATTAAAAAAGTGCGCCATATTCTTAAAATTTCTCAGGATATTGTTTCTCTTGAAGCTCCGGTTGGCGCTGAAGAAGACAGTAAAT
This sequence comes from Patescibacteria group bacterium, assembly GCA_018813295.1. GTDB lineage: Bacteria > Patescibacteriota > Gracilibacteria > UM-FILTER-43-11 > UM-FILTER-43-11 > JAHJBZ01. Next base: position 21,043 of record JAHJBZ010000002.1, read on the forward strand.
TAGGTGATTTTATTGAAGACGATGATGCAATTTCTCCAAGTGACGCAACGAACCGCCAAATTATGAAGGAGAATATTCATTACATGCTTCAGTATCTCACTCCTCGTGAGCAGAAGATTATCAGAATGCGTTTTGGTCTGGATGACGGAATTGGCCACACTTTGGAAGAGGTGGGAAAGGAATTCGGAGTTACACGTGAACGTATCAGGCAAATTGAAGCAAAAATACTGCAAAAAATGCGCGATCATCCTACTTCTATAAAAATTAAGGATCGACACTAATCGAATTTTTAATTTTTAATTTTTAATTTTTAATTTATTTATAAATGGCTGATGAAAAAGAAGTTTTAGTTACCAAGGCGGGGCTGGCTAAGCTTAAAGAAGAACTTACGGAATATAAGGAGGTTCGCCGCAAAGAGGTTGCACAACGTTTAAAGGAAGCTATCGCATATGGTGACCTTTCTGAAAACTCAGAATACGAAGAAGCTAAAAATGAACAGGCTTTTGTGGAGGGTAGAATTGTGGAGCTGGAGAGCATGATTAAGAATGCAAAAATTATTACCGATGATAAAAGTGGTCAGGACACTGTGCAGATTGGTACAACTGTTACCGTTCAAAATATTACCGAAAATGATGATCCGGAGACTTACACCATTGTGGGTTCAACAGAAGCTGACCCTATCGAATACAAAATCTCAAATGAGTCCCCTATCGGTTCTGCAATTTTAGGTAAAACAAAAAATGATATTGTTAAAGTGAAGGTACCGGCTGGGGTTTTTGAGTATAAGATTCTTAAGATCAAGTAGTTGAACTAATTGTTGAACTTATAGATGGACTAATAGGTGGACTTATCGATTAGTTCAACAATGGTCCAACAATAGTCCTTCAATTAGTCCAACAATATGGATATAACAAACATTGCCATCGCATCATTAATCGCCATTATCCCGGCGCTTGCGTGGCTATTTTTGTATTATCATAAGGACTATCGGGATCCTGAGCCTAAAAAGGTAATCGTTCAGACTTTTTTGGCAGGAGCGGTTATGGCGTTACCATTTTTGGGGTTACGTTATTTGCTACCAGTAATGGGGGAAGGATCGATTATTTTGACAGGAATTATTGGGGTGATTATTTTCGCAGCTCTTGAGGAAATAGTTAAACTTTCGGCCAGTATTTTTGTGGTCAGCAGGCACAAAATGGACTTTAATCAGGTTATTGATGGAGTTGTTTATGCTGTCACCGCGGCACTTGGGTTTGCGTTTGTGGAAAATACAATTTATCTTACTAACTTTTTAGCAACTTCCAGTGATATAGGAGATTTGATTTATGTTGTAGGTTTTAGGAGTCTTGGTACCATGCTCGCTCATACTTTATTTTCCGGATTGGCGGGGCTTATTTGGGCTTATGCATATTTTTCAAAACAGATTAGCCCGTTCCAGAAAAAGCACCTGCTTGCTTTTGAACTGAGGGATTTTATTAACCGAGAAATTTTGACCTTACATATAATCAGGCAAAATATTCTTAAGGCCAGGCCTTCCCGTCGCGGCGGTCATGAGAAAAAGATTTTGGTATTTGAAGGGATTGTTTTAGCGACTTTTCTTCACATAATTTTTAATTTGGCGACTACTTTTGAATTGTTTGGGAAAAATATGACATTTTTGATTATTCCTGGAATTATTGGAGGATTTTTGTATGTGTCGTATTTGTTTACCAAGAAGCTGAATCAGAAGATATTGAAGGTTGTTTAATTTTTTCAAGGAAACAGGATTCAGAAAACAGGAAACAGCTGAATCCTGAATTCTGTTTCCTGTTTTCTTTTAAAATCCTTGAGTTTTAGCTGAAAATTTGGTATAATATATAGATAATATTCTGCTACGCGTGGACCTGGGCTAACGCCCGTGGATCTAACCTACGGTTGTAGACCTGCTGACGCGTGGAATCCACACGAAGTAGGTCCACATGAAATAGGTCAACGCGAAGCAGGTCAACAACGAAGTTAGAAATATGCCAGACCCAAATCAAACAGCGGCAACAAAAAAAAATAAAACGGATATTACCATTCCAGAGGAAACCAAAAAGCAATTTCCCGATCTTATCGAAATGATTATGGGGAGCCGTTCTATGGATGACGAGGAACGACAGTACTGGGTGGATGTTCTTCCTATTATGTCGGAAGATCAACTCAAAAATCTGCGAGGTATTTTGGACAATGAAAAAAAACAAATTGAAAAAGCAAACCAGGCATATGCCACAGGTATGAAAGGGGCGGCCCAAAAGGCGGTTAAGACTTTTGATGAAGCTTCCTATTTAGAGAAAAAACGCGCGCGTCTTGAGGCTGAGCGTATGCATGAGACAGAGGAAAAAGGGGATGAAGAAAAACTATTGGAGGAATTAGAAAACCTCTAAATAAATAATGAATATCGAACGCTGAATGTTGAATAATGATTTATTAATTCGATGTTCGATATTGGATATTCGTTATTCGATATTCAATAAATCATTAACCATTTCAAGTGTAACTTCGGTTAGATCGGGGAGAACAGTATCTGCGCCGGCACTTTTGAGTTCGTCGTGTCCTTCCAGGCCGGTAGTGACTCCGACAACTTTCATTCCTGCGCCTTTGGCGGAAAGTACACCATTTGTTGAGTCCTCAAAAACAAGGGAGTTTTTGGGAGCGATTTTAAAAAACTTAGCTGTTATTTCGTAAATTTCAGGATTTGGTTTGGAATGTTTTACCCCATCTGTTCCTGTAATTTTTTTGAAATAATTTCCTATTCCTAACTGCTTTAACTCTTGTTCAACGACGTAATCTGCATTACTGGAAACGCAGGCAATATTTTCAAAATGTTCTGCTATCAATTCAACCGCTTCCTTCGCACCAGGCAGTAGCGGGAGATGGACTCCTAATTTTTCTTTTCTGTAATCTTCTAATGCTTTATCGATTTGTTCTTGTGTTATCCCCTTCTCTTCAATTTCGTCTTTCCAGAACATATCAAACCGTTCTTTAGCGCTGATGGATAAGTTTTTAGGATCACTTTTAAATGGCTCTGCGTTTAAACCGAGATCTCTTTTAACAATATCGAAAAAAATACGATTAGCAATTCGCATTGAACTTATCAATACCCCGTCCATGTCGAAGCAAATGAGGTGGGTTTTGTTTTTGTTCATTGGATGTAATTATTTATTTTATTTTCGCCACGCTGTGGATGCGGCTAGCGCCTGTGGATGCGTCCCGATTACAGGACTGTGGAGTAATAAGTCCACAGCGAAGCGAAATCCACAGCCCGATAGGGCGAATCCACAGCATAGCGAAAATCATTTTTTATTATGCGGACAATCTTTACACTTATCATCCGAACATCCACCGCCTGATTCCGATTTTTTTGTAAATCCTTCACTTTTATATTGGACTCCAGGAGCTTCGAGTAATTTTTCTGTTTTTGGATGACCGCATTCCAGGCATTTTTGGTCTTCATGACCTGGGGGAAGTAATTTTTCGAAACAGTGGCCGCATTCCAAGCATTTGAATTTATAGTTGGGCATTATTCAATTCAAAATTACAAAATTAAAAATTACAAGATTATTTTATATTAAGTAAAAATACTTAGCAACGGCTATACAATGTGATAAGATTGACGTCGGCTGTTGCGATTAATTTTGTAATAGCGAAGCGTTTGTAATTTTGTAATTTTGTAATGGATAAAGCTTACGAGGCCAAAAAATACGAGGATGATATTTATAAGAAATGGGAGGAATCCGGTGCTTTTAAGGCGGACAGTGATTCGGACAAGGAGTCTTTTACTATTTCCATGCCGCCGCCTAATGCAACTGGAGTTCTGCATTTAGGGCACTCGGTGATGCTTGCGCTTGAGGACATTATGATTCGTCACAGAAGGATGAAGGGGTACGAAGTTTTATGGCTGCCAGGTACAGATCATGCCGCTATTGCGACGGAAAATGTGGTAATTAGAAAATTGAAGGAAGATCAGGGCATTGAAAATCCAAGGAGTTTAGGCAGAAAAAAATTGGTAGATGAAATTAAGAAATATGTAGCAAATAGTCAGGGTACAATTCGTTCTCAGATCAGGAAGATGGGGGCAAGTTGTGACTGGGAAAGAGAGCGTTATACGATGGATAAATCCCTTCATAGATGTGTAAATGAGGTGTTTAAAAAAATGTATGATGATGAATTGATCTATCGCGGAGAGCGGGTTGTTAACTGGGATGTTGCCCTGCAAACCACTCTTGCAGATGATGAGGTAGAACATGAGGAAAAAGAGGGAATTCTGTATACATTCGAATACCTGACAGCTAAGCAGACTGGTGGTGAACCTCTTTATGTTGGTACAAGCAGGCCGGAAACTAAACTGGGCGACAATGCAATCGCAGTACATCCGGATGACAAGAGGTATCAGCATTTAATTGGTAAGAATTTTGATGTTGAGTGGCCAGGTGGCCAGACAATTAATGTAACGGTAATTGCTGATCATGATATCGATCCTGAGTTTGGCACAGGTGCTCTTGGAGTTACTCCTTTTCATAGCAAAATAGATTATGATATGTGGCTTCGTCATCGTGAAGATATTAAGGCCAAACCAATTCATGTAATTGATGAGAATGGAAAAATTACTAACAACATTAAAGGATATGAAGGATTAACAGTTATTGAAGCCCGTAATAAGTTTGTTGGGGAATTAAAAAGTGCAGGAAAAATGAAATCGGAGGAAAGATACATACAGCAGATGTCCATTTCATACAGGTCAAAAATGCCCGTTGAACCAATTCCAAAACTTCAGTGGTTTATTGATGTGAATAAACAGGCAATTGACTGGAAAGGAAAGAAGATGAGCTTAAAAGAGGCAATGCAGGCGGTAATTAAAGATCATGATATAAGAATTATTCCTGACAGATTTGAAAAAATTTATTTTCACTGGGTAGACAATTTGCAGGACTGGTGTATCAGCCGCCAGATCTGGTGGGGGCATCGCATTCCTGTTTGGTACAGGCAGGATGAAAAGAGCAGCGATACGCACGTTGGCCTTGAAGCGCCAGAAGGTGATGGATGGAAGCAGGATGAGGACACTCTGGATACCTGGTTTAGTTCTGCTTTGTGGACATGGAGCACACTTATTGATCCAGATATTGCTGATGATCATTCACTTTCCTTTGATGAACTACTTTCCAAAAGCCCTGATTTTATCAAATTCCATCCAACGCAAATAATGGAAACCGGTTATGATATAATCTTCTTTTGGATAGCTCGCATGATACTGGCAACTACTTATGCAACCAAACAAATTCCTTTTGAAACAGTTTATCTGCATGGGCTAATCAGGACCAGGGAGGGCAAAAAGATGAGTAAATCTGATCCGGAGACCTGTATTGACCCGCTGGATATGATTGAGAAATACGGTGCGGATGCGATCAGGCTGAGCATGGTTATCGGTAGCACTCCGGGTAATGATACACGTCTTTATGAAGAGAAAATTCAGGGGTATCGAAACTTTACCAACAAACTTTGGAATGCTAGTAGGTTTGTTTTAGGAATTTTGGAAGAGAAAAATGTAACGGACGAACCGGTTGTTGATTATGATAATTTAACTGATGCGGATCAGTGGATACTGAATAAACTTAATGAAACGATTAAGGATGTTGATGATGGTTTGATGGAATACAAAATTAGTGAAACTGGCCAAATACTTTATGATTTTTTATGGAATGATTTTTGTGATTGGTATTTAGAGTTAAGCAAGGGTGATAAACAAAATCTTGCTGTTCTGTACCACGCCCTTAAAAACATTCTGATCCTGCTTCACCCATTCATTCCGTTCGTGACGGAAGTGATCTGGAGCCAGTTACCTGGGCAGAGTGAGATGCTGATCAGACATGATTACCCAAAACCTGACGGACGCAAGTATAACTGGAAGTCGCTTGATAATGTAATTGAAGTTATAAAATCAATTCGCCGTCTGCGCGGAGAAAATAAGATTGAACCGGCACAAAAAATAGCCGTTAATATTTACAGCGCTAAGCATTATGACGATCTGCAGAATAATCAGGAAGATATTATCCGCCTTGCGAGGATCAGTGATTTGGTAATTGATAAAAAAGGAGTGAAATTATCCGGTGCTGCTACCGATGTTGTTAATGGAATTGAGATTTTTATCCCACTTGAAGGGCTTGTAGATACGGAAAAAGAGAAAGTGCGCCTGGGAAAAGAAATTGGGAATTTGGAAGGCTATATCAAAGGCCTTGATGCAAAACTTTCCAACGATAAATTCGCGAAAAACGCACCAAAAGAAGTTGTTGATGGGGAAAAAGCAAAACTTTCTGAGGCGGAAAATAAGCTGGAGAAACTGAAGGAGCAGTTGGGTAATTTGTAGTAAATTCACCCCCTGCCTTTTCCTTTGCCTTTGCCTTATTTGGCTTGATTTAAAGCCGATTTTTTGCTATAATATAAAGATTAATATTCAATTCAAGATTCAAAATTAGAAAATTAAAAAATTAATCTTGAATTTTGAATCTTCTAATCAAATAAAATGATCTCAGCCCCAGCACAATTAGTTGACCCCGGTGCTCTTGTATATGACGACAAGCGCCGTGAGCAGCAATCCCGTTATCAGGATGCTGTAAATCGCGCTGGTTTTTTGAGTGATCAGGAAAAGAAGAACTGGCTTATGCTTGGGCATTCGCTTACTACTGAACAGCTTTCCATGGGCGAAAGACTGCTGACTAAAGAAGGTTTGCGTCGTCTTAGAACACAGCAACAATTAGAAAGAATAAAACCAAAAGAGCGATAAGGATTAAGTCTTAAGTCATAAGCTAGTTTTTAAATTTAATCCTTGCTTAATTCTTACTCCTTAAAACTTAAAACTAAATATAAATCTTAAATCTAAAATCGCTAATCTCTAATCTTAAATCTTAAAAGTATGGCAGGAGGTCCACAACCATCTCAACACAGGGAGCGAGCAGGACAAGCACCAACCGGTGTGGAAACTTTTGAAGAACGAGGTGGTGATTATAGTTTTCAGGATTTTCAGGAGGCTGCTGAGCATGTTGAAAAAGATCCAAATGTAGAAGCTACTGAAAAAATCAGAATGCTGAGAGGGAATATGAATCGTAATGAGCAATGGGAAGAAATTACCGCATTTACGCAAGCTGTTGTAAAAATTGTTGCTGAAGTACAAAGAAATGATGGGAATGTTAAAAGAATTCGTAAAGATCCAACCATCTTAAGGCAGGAGGTTACCCAGGCAGGGGTCTCAGGCAATCTGATGCTTCCTGAGCTTGCAGCGCTTGATGAATTGCCTCGTATTTTTGGTGAAGTTGGTGATACCAGTAATTATATAAGGCGACTTTGGCCTGAAATAGTAGACGAAGGAGTGGAAGCTGGTACCGGACTGGTGGGCAGAAGTATAGATAGGGCAAAAAAGTTTATCAAAAAAAATCCTGTCGGTTCGATTTGCTTGCTTGCCGCCGGAGCAGCAGGTATATACTTAAGTTTTAAGGCAATCACTACATATCTTAGTGTTAAGGATAAGGGTGTCGGGGAAACCTTTAAAGAGGCCAGAGAGAAGGGAAAAGAATCAAAGTGGTATGAAAATAAAGTTTTATGGGCTCTCTTGGTTGCAGTTTTAGGTGGAATTATTGGCCAAAAAGCACTCAAAAACCTACTAAAAGGGTTAAATTTAGAAGAACTTCAGGAATTACTTGATAGAGGTGAAGATATCCCCGAAGAAATGCAAAGGCAAATGGAAGAACAGGCTGCCAGGCTTGAAGAGTTGGAGAGAAAGGCAGAGGGAGTAGTAGGAGTAAGTGGTGCTATAGAAGGAGGCAGGGAAATGGTAACGGAAGGAATTGAAATAGTAAGTGAAGCTTCAAAATTTGAGGGTCAGTGTGAGGCACTTCTTGCAGTATATTGTTTTAATGAATATCGTTATGATCCACGACGTGACAAAAATAAGATTAAAAAGGTTTTTGAAGACCTAAGAGAAGAGCGTGTAATAGACATAATAGCATTGTGGGAAGATCATAAAACAGAAGATGAAGAAGGCACTATTCCAAGAAATACTGATTTGTATAATTTTGGTGGAGATATTGATCCAAAACATATTTATACAGCCTGCTGGATTATTAGCCAGACTTTTGATCAATATAAAAGACATCTTGGTGCTACCAATTATTCAAGTTTAACATTGGATCAATTTTTCGGTGAGCATCTAGCTCAGGATCCAGTTTATAAAATTCATTCCTCAGTACAAACTACAATAACTGCCGCTCTTGAAGACGGGGATCTTGAGGATATGAGCCTGGAGGGAATCGCAGCTTCAATTGAAGATGACAAAAATGAATTTTTGATGAAATTGGCAAAGGATTTGAATTTAACGGGTTATAGTGATTTAAGCAGAGAACAAAAAATAGATTTTGGAAACATTGCTTTAAAGCTATATCGTGATGCAAATTTGGATGAAACTCCAGATAGAGCAATGCGAAATATTGATAGAAGCCAGCATTTTGATGAATCGTTTGATCTGGCAAAAAGATTTTATGAAGCAGTTAGGGAAAACACCCTGAACCCCGAAACAGGTATTATCTCAAGATGTGTCGATAGGTTTAATTTAGGACCTGATGTTGTTCCTAGATTAAGTAATGCCGATATTATAAAAAATGAATTAAGTGAAGAAATTGAATTTGGAAAAGCAGTTCAGCTGAACATCGTTGCCCAAAGAATTGATTTTAGTAAAAGCCCACAAGAAGGTAGTGATCCTATGACTGAACTTGCCTTGCTTTATGTGGTACTAAATAGCATTACGCCATCAGGCAAAAGGCGATATTTAAGTGAGCTTTCAAATTATGTATTGCAAAAACCTGTGAATATTAATTTGCCAAGTCTCGAGTTAATCAGACCATATTTAAAAACATTATTAGATTTTGGTATTGATGTCGGTGCAAATAAAATCAGGGCAGGAAAAGATTGGATTTCTGCTTATACTGCAGATCGAACACCTGAAGAGCAAGAGGCATTTTTACGCGAAATCCGAACTTCTAATATAATTGAATTTGGAGCTGAGACAGGAAAAGAAGCAGGGCTCGGAACAATTAGAATTGGTGCAGATGTTATGGAAACCATTTGGCAAAGCGGCAGGGTGGCCAAAGAGGATCTTCAAAGTGTTGAAACCACAGGTGATTTTCTTGCTTTGCTTTGGGCGGTAGGTGGCAGTTTAATTATTTCTAAAAATCCAGATGAACAGCATACAGGAGTGATTTATTTATTTGGAAAATATTTTTATGTTAAACCGCTTGGTATATTAAGAGATACATTAACGGCTTGGGCTGTAGGTGATGAAACAGGGAAAACCTCACCATCGGTATGTGGCGCAAAAGTATATCTTGCAACCACATCTCCTTTTGTTGTTATTGGTACAGCACATGGCTATTACCGCAATAGAATGATCGGAAGGACCGGTTGGAGGCTTATTGGTGGAGCGCTTGAGGGGACTGCTAGAGGACTCGCTGCACCTATTACTTTACCTGTAACAGGAACATCATGGATATATCGTGCTGGTAGGGCAGGTAAAGAAACTGTGCAGACTGGATTTAACTGGACATGGGATGCGGCTAAATACAAAGCTAGACCTGCTAGAAATATAAATATCATGATGCGTGATGCACAATTTGTTAAAAGGTATTTTCAAATAAGGCCAATAGAATCTACTGGGGTTTATGAAGAAATGCAGAGGGCATGGGCTCAAGGTCCCAGGGCAACTGCACAAAGACTTGCTATGCCATATTGGAATCAAAGAATGCTAGAAAAATATGCCATAAAATTTAATAGACGGTATAACAGTTATTTTGGGAAATATGTCAGTACGGATATTACCACTCTATCTAGGTTGCCAGGAATGCCAATACCGGCAAGTGAATTAAAAAGCGTTTTCCATGCTGCACAGCGTACGGAGCTATTTTTTCAGAGATTAATAAACCATCCAGAATATAAACATGCTACAACTCCTACGAAAATAGCAGAACTTATTGAAGAAGTTGGTACTACAAAGCCAAAACATAAAGGAGAAACAACATTACTTAGCACACAAGAAAGATCTCACTTGATTAAAAAAGTGACTACTGAAAATAAATTACATGGTATAAGTGCTGAACAAAATGTCAGAAATTTCCGATCTATGATTCATGATGCCAGGGGAAATATTTTCCTAGAAGCCGAAGTGGCAGCAAAAGTGCCAAAGGGAGCCACAGCAGTGCTTTCAGCGGAAGGTGCAATTATGAAACCAGTGGAAATACGCAAAGGTGTTTATAATTATTTGGGTGAAGAGTTCACATTCAGACAAGATCAAATTGATGCTGAAGCAAGGAGACTTGGAGGAGACCAAGGGAAAGCTATTGAAAAGCTTTGCCATCAGGAATGGAGTAAACCAAGAAAAATCGGGGAAAGTGCTAAAGGCAGAACTTATCGATATCGAGGTGCTGAATTTACACTCACTGAAGCCGAATATACCGGTAAAAATGCAACTGAAATTAAGGCAGCTTGCGAAGCTAAGTTTATTGAATCAGTTCAAATAACAGATGCACGAACTATAAATGGAAAAACACAATTTAAAGTGGGTGAAACATGGGTTGAGCTTGCTCAGGATCCAAAATCTATTGAGCATGTTAAAACCCAATATCTGGATCAGCTCAAACAGGCAGGCAAGCCGATTGAATATGTGGGCAGAAATCCTGCACTGCTTGAATATATGCCGGTTATGGAAAGGGTTTTTGGCTCAGCAGTTGCAGCTTTGATTCTTTACCATTTAGAAACTGCTGAGGATAAAAGGAAGGCTATATTTGAATGTACAGTTGGGCTAGGTACTTTTATGGCAGGTGCTGCAGCTACTGAAAAAGCTTTAAGTGTATGGAAACCTAAAACAATTAAAGGATTTTTAGGAAAGAAGGGGCTGGTACTTTTGGGTGGACTAGGAACAGCCATTGGTGTTACTGAGCCTATTTCGGATATCCTTGACGATCTTTGGCCGCATTTTATTGGTGAACAACAGCTTTACACTGAAATTATCGATATTGTTGAAAAATCAACAGGGCGTAGCTTTGTAAGAACGGGCTTTTCTTTAGCAGAGAGAAAAATAGTTAGAACGGGTGTTGAAAGAATGGGCTTGAAAAGTTTAAGCAGTCTTATGACTAGGAAAGTAGAATCAACTGCTCTTAAAAAAATAGCTACATTTACCAGTAAGTCACTTATGAGGAAACTTGCTGTCAGCCTTGGTGTAAAAGGTACTACTATTGCTTTACTTATTGCTGATGATGCCACCTGGATTGGTGTACTTGATGATATTGTAGCTGTCGGTATGGCTGTGTGGATGGCAAAAGATATATATGATATTGCGGTTCTTGCCAGAAAGGCACTGAAAATTAAAGTTGCCTTGGAGGATTATAATGAAATGCCTATTGCAAGTATTGAACCAAGTACAGAAGTGGACAGAAATGCAATCGAAGCAGAGTTAGCTGTCCGAGGAAAAACGTTGGAGGAAATGACTGATGAAGAAATGATGGAAATGATTCAATCTATGCCCGATATTCGTTTAAAAATTACAAGAGAGGGTGCAACCGGGTATGAGGAGTATCGTTTTGTTAGAGGTGAAATTTGGTCTACAACAATTAAGAATGAGGCAGGGGAAATTTATGAACTTTCCGATGAAGAGCTTAATCAGGAAATTTCAGTATCACCACCTGAAGAGTTTAGACCTTGGGAAATTGATTACAATTTAGCGGAAGATGATTTGCTTGCCAATTATCGACTAGCGATCATGTATACAAAAAGCGAGTGCGCATGGACAAAAATGGATCATGAATTTACTGATACTAATAATGTTGTAATTAAACGATTAGATGGCAATGCTCAGTTAAATCTAACACGTACGGGTGAGACCTGGGCAATTGAAGGATTTAAGAGCGGACTGGATTTTTTCCAAGCTATAGCCTTGGCTAATTTGATAAATAAAGTGAATGTGATATTGGAAAATGAGAAACACGTTGGTGCTAATCCTCATCCTTTTGAACTTCAGGGTATACATATTGACTTTGATCGAAACTGGAACCCTGTTGATTTAAGAATAATAAGTGGTAAAGGCGAATGGGCCAAGTTTTACGAAAAAATCGGCATTAGTAATCAGGAATTGGTTGATGTTCTTAATGCCTGGTATGCTGCTGAGCGCATTATTGCCTAATCCGCAACCTCCTCAAAAGATTTTCTTCTTCCTTTTGCGTTAAAATATTTTACGTACACCTCTTTGATGAAATCGTAAGTGGCTGTAAATAAAGTAGCCAACAGGTTTTTAAGTCTGCGAATGCGGGCAATTGAGGAGTTGTATTCCTGTGCGCCGCCTGTCGTAAGATTCTTTTTGAGTTTTTTTGCCTTTTTCATCTCCATTTTTATCTGGGCCTGTACGGCGGAACGGATTTTTTTCACCATTATTTCCTCCACAGGAATCATAACTGCTGCCATTGTGGTTTGGACTTGGACACCTTCGTCTTTTGTAGCTCCGCCGCCTTTTATATCACCTTTTTCACCGCTTTCCCCCTTCTTTTCGGACACGTATTCTTTTGGCTTTTCAACACCAGCCATCACTTCGGTTACCTCCCCTTTTATCCCTTCTGTTTTTTCCTGAATTTCCGCTTCGCCTTCAGCGGCTTTTTCTGATTTTTTTTTGGATATCAAATCCTCAACCGATTCAACCGGGGTTGGTTTTTTTGGAACAGCCTCTGCATTTTGGTCTGAGCCTGGGGTCATACTGAGGAGAGTTTAGCATTTTTTAGCTGCCTATACAATCTGCATACTGATTTAATAATATTGAATGATGATTTTATATTTTATAAGTATTTCAAAATTATAAAATCCATGTTCGATATTAGTAAATCATGTGATAAATTATAAAGGTATGATTTAAATATATGAAATTCTATTCCTCTACATTTCTGAGCATAATACTGGCCTTTTTGGTCTTTTTAGGGGTGCAAGGAGGCCCTGTCGAAGTTACAGATGATCAGGGGCTTCAGTATCATTTTTCAAATATTATCAGACCGGTACCGGAAGTTTTACTTGATGAATTTGGTGAAGCGATTGAGGAAAAAAAGCCAGAAAAAGTTACTGTGGAAGTATTTACTACTTTTGATTGCAGTGAGTGTGACAGGTTTGCAATTGATACTTTTTTGCCGCTCAGGGAGAAGTATTTGGAGGATGAATCCGTTGAAGTTAAGCTTTTTGTAGTACCAGACAGAGAAAGCGAAGCGGAATATTATTCGGCAGTTGGTATTCAGTGTGCAGCGGAACAAAATAGTTATTGGGAAATGTATCGAGCACTTCATGAAACGCCTGACCCGCTTAACAAACGTGAAGTGGATTTAAATGCTCAGGGTTTAGGACTGGAAATAGTTCCATTTCGCAATTGTTTGAACAGCGGTAAGTACGATGAAATGATTGAAGCTGATATCGCTTATGCGGAAGGAAGAGGCGCTACTACAAAGCCTATTGTTTTTATTGGGGGCTATGTACTACTCGGAAATCAGCCAATTGAAAATATTGAAAAAATAATTAAAGAAGCTTTAAGTCCTAAGTCTTAAGGATTAAGCTGGCTACCAAGCTTAAAACTAGCTTAAGACTTACTCCTTAAAACTTAAGACTAAAAAAAATATTATGGATAACTGTATTTTTTGCAAAATTATAAATAAGGAAATTCCTTCAGAATTCATTCATGAGGATAATGAGATTATTGCATTTAACGATATTAATCCGGCGGCGAAACACCACGTTCTCATTGTTCCTAAAAAACATATTCCAACAATTAATGATTTAAATGAGAGCGAGGAAGATGAGCTTCTTGTTGGAAAAATGACTGTAATAGCTCGAAATATCGCTAAAGAAAGGGAATTGAGTGGATATAGATTACAATTTAATGTAGGTAGATCCGCTGGGCAAATAATTTTTCATATTCATTTACACCTTACGTCTGATGGCTGAAACCTTTAAAAAAGGTTTCAGTACTTCCAAAATATCTGTCTTCGCTCAAAATTTTCTTCGCTTAGCTTCGCGAGCTTCTCGCGGGCACCCACGAGACCCGCGTCGACTCCTCGCTACGCTCGCTCATATAAATTTTTCACTCAACTATTATATTTATGGAGAAAGGAAGTCTGTATATCGTAGCTACTCCGATTGGAAATCTTGGTGACTTAACCTTTAGGGCCAAGGAGATTTTGGAGTCAGTTGACCTGATTGCATGCGAAGATACCCGCCATGCATCGATTTTGCTGAATCATTATAAAATCAATAAGCCGAGGCTCTCATTCCATAGCCATAGTGGACGGACGAAGGTGGATAAAATTATGGATTATCTGAAAAACGGCAGTGATGTGGCGCTTATTTCAGATGCCGGGACACCGGGGATTTCGGATCCTGGTTATGTTTTGATTCAAGCTGCATTGGATGATGGGGTTGAGGTAATTCCAATACCAGGGCCTAGTGCAGTTATTACAGCTCTGTGTGCTTCGGGACTTCCCACGGATAAATTTTTATATCTTGGCTTTCTGCCAACAAAAAAAGGCAGGCAGACTTTATTTAAGAAGATTGCAGATAGTGAGTATACGGTGGTGTTTTACGAATCCCCTCACCGATTAATTAAGACGCTGACGCAGTTAAAGGATTTTTTGAGTCCGGACTCCAAAGTTGTTGTAGCCAAAGAGCTCACCAAGATTTATGAAACGTTTTATCGGGGCAGTATTTCGGACGTAATTAAACAAATCCCTGAAAAACCAAAGGGGGAATACGTCATCATGATAAAATCATGATGCAATTTTAAATTTACAATTTTAAATTTTCAAACATTTGTAAATTGTGAATTGTAAATTGAAAATTATTGAAGTTCCTTCAAATATTCATCCGGAACATACTCAATTGGCATTTCCTCAAGCGGCAAGTAATCCAGTGGGTTTACCGGTTCGCCTTTGTAGTGGACCTCAAAATGCAAGTGCGGGCCGGTTGTCTGCAGACCAGCACCTTTTGTTCCAGGTGTACCGCCACTTAGACCGATCAATTCCCCTTCCTGAACAATGGTTCCCGGCTGGGCAATAATTTCTGCAACGTGGCCGTAAACGGTTACGAGGTTTCCTTTGTGGGCAAGAATGATGTAGCTGTATCCGCTGCCGTTATCCTTGGTCTGGAAAACATAACCGTTTGCCGGTGCGACAATGTTTGTAAATTGTTTGGCGCGAATATCTATTGCATTATGCTCTCCCCATTTTGCCGGGTAATCCGGGTCGTGGAAGTAGGCAGTAATTTTGTTGGCCGGAACAGGCCAGATAAATGGTTGTCTGTTTTCATCTGCATCTTCTGGTATCCGTACTACCTCTTCGATGGCCTCTTCTACATCTTCCAAATCTCCTTCGACTTCAGCTTCTTCCACCATCTCAAGACCTTCATCTAAAGTCGCTAATTTACTTTCAATAAGATCGAGATTTTCCTGAAGGTTCTGGACGGCGATTGCAGTGGCGAGCTGTTCCTGGATGGCTTCATCGAGAAGTTCCTGGTATTTTTCCTCCTCCCCCTTGGTCTCTTCAAGCAGTTCCTTTTTGGAAAGACGGGTTTCCTCTAAGGTTCTTTTGTCTTTTAGGAGTTCATCGTATAAAAATTCCAATTCTCTTTGCTCATCTTCAATTGTGTCCTGTTTTTCGATAAGTTCCTGATGGGTGCGCTCTAAATCATAAAAAACCTGACGACCGGTTTCTTCCATCACGGCAAGGTATTCCTGCCCCATTAAATTTTCACTAACACTCGCATCAGCAAGTAAAAGTTTTATAGTGCTTGATCCCTCTGAGTATAAATCAAAATATTGATCTTCTTCTGCATAAAGTAATTTTACATAATCGAGGACGATTTTTTTCTGTATCTCAAGTTCGACTTCGCTTCTCTGTAAATTCAGCATCAGATCTTTAATTTCTATTTGCTTCTCGGCGATTAATATTTCCACACTTGTAACTTTATCTTTTGTTGTTTGGATTTGTGTATTTATTAACCTGATTACATTTTCCAAAGTGGAAACCTCTTCGCGGATAGGAGACAGCTTATCTTGTGCTTCTTCAATTTGCGCTTCTAATTCTGTAAAACGTTCCATTTGGTCACTTAGATTCTCTTTTACAACTTCCAATCTTTTTTCCGTGTAGTCTTTTTTACTCCCCCAGCTTTCGATAATGGTTTGTCGATATTCCTCAAAAGGATCGAGTTCCTCGTCACCTTCCATAGACGCCCCGCTTAGCGGGGCTGTCTCTACAGGCTCCTCGATTGGGATTTCTTCATAATACTCCCCTTCTCCATCATAAAAACCCTGATCGGTAATTTCCCAAAGATCTTCGGTATAATCAATAGTGCGATCAAGCTCTTCAATAATTGGTTCAATTGGAATTTCAACTTCAGGAATTTCCGGTTTACTAAAAGCGCTTTGAGTGACTGCCATATTTGCGGAAATAATGGCAATTGTAGCCAGTATTGAGACAAGCCTCTGTTTTGTTTTAAATAAAGCCAGGGAAATAGAGTTACAAATATCATATTATTATACCAAATTCTGGACTAAAAAACAAGGGTTTTTGGCTAAAGTATAAGGAAAACTTTATTGTGTACAAATATTGTTTTATGATAGAGTTGTATTAATCATATTGTGACTATTACGACTATTAGGACTATTACGACTATTATGATGAAATCTTAAAAGTCCTAAATATCGTAAAAGTCTTAAAAGTCGTAATTTTATGATCGGATATATAAATGGACTCATTATAGACAAGGACGAGAAGTGGCTTTTGGTGTTAGCCCAAAACATTGGTTATAAAGTTTTTACAACAACCGACCTTGCCGCAAATGCAAAAGTAGACAGCAAAATTCAGCTCTATATCCATACCGCTGTCCGCGAAGATGATATTAGTTTGTATGGTTTTTCCAGCAAAGAAGAGCTTCAGTTTTATGAACAGCTTTTGGGTGTTTCTGGGGTTGGGCCAAAAGTGGCCTTGGATATTCTTACTACCCCAATTCATTTGACGCAGTCAGCAATTATTAATAGTGACACGGGACTGCTTACTAAGATTAAAGGGCTTGGCAAAAAAACCGCTGAACGTATTATTTTAGAGTTAAAAAATAAAATCATTCCATCCACTACAAAAGACGGTAAACCTGCTATTTCCCATGTTAATGAAGATGCAGTTTTGGCGCTTGAGAGCCTTGGCTACGAGAAGTTCCAAATAATTAAGGCTATGGTGGATTTACCAAGTGATATTACTGAGACCGAGGATATAGTTAAGTACTTTTTAAAGACTTCGTCTTAAATAACCAAATTCCAAATCCCAAACAATATTCAATAACCAAATTACAAATTTCAAAAAAAATTAGGAATAAAAAAACAATAATTCAAATTAATTTGGAATTTGAACATTGTAAATTGTAATTTGTTTGGTCCGCCTCAGGCGGAGGTGCTTGTAATTTGAAAATTACACCTTTATGATCCAAATCAACCCTTCCAATATATTAAAGGATAAAATTGGTGCAACTCATGGAATAAGTCAGCAAGCTCTAGACAACCTATGCACTAAATATCAACCTCTTACTCAAGAGGTTTTTCGGGCCAAGAATAAAGTTGGTTATGATTTTTTGAATTTGCCCGATGATAGTGAGCTTCTTCGTAAAATCAAAAAGTTTGTTACGAATCAAAATAGATATAAGTGGGAAAATATCGTGGTTTTGGGGATTGGTGGGTCAGCTCTTGGCACAATTGCTGTTCGCAGTGCGCTTATTTCTAATTACAAAAGACCTAGGGTGTTTGTGGTTGATAATATTGATCCGCAGTCTATTTCTGACTTACTTTCTTCCATTAATCTTTCCAAAACATTATTTTTGGTTATTTCAAAATCAGGAGGAACAACTGAACCGATGGCGCTTTATGGGCTAATGAGGAGTGAGCTAGTCAAAAAGAAAATAAGGAATTTTAAAAAGCATTTTGTTTTTATTACCGATCCAAAAAAAGGACTTTTGAGGAAAATTGCAAAAAAGGACGGAATACAGACTTTTGATATTCCGTCTAAAATTGGTGGTCGTTTTTCAGTTCTTTCGAGTGCTTGTTTGGTACCTTTAGTCCTTGCTGGCGTGGACGTAAATGGTCTTTTAAAAGGTGCGAGGGTGATGCGAGAGGTTATTAAAAGCACAAAGGGAACTGTGAATCCCGCATTGCTTTTGGCGGTTTCACAATTTGTTATGGATAGGAAAAAAGGCAAAACAATGACCGTTTTAATGCCATATAGTAATGCGCTATTTAGAGTTGGTGATTGGTATAGGCAATTACTTGCGGAGAGCATTGGGAAGAATGAAAAAACCGGACCAACTCCAATTAATGCATTGGGTACGACTGATCAGCATTCTCAACTTCAGCTTTATACAGATGGGCCGAATAATAAATTAATCATTTTCTTACGAGTTTTGAAATTTAATGAAGATCCGGAAACTGGTGACCAGCTGCCAAAGGAACTTAGCTTTTTGAATAACAGAAAGATGAGTACGCTTTTGGATGCAGCATATTTTGGAACAGCAGGCTCTCTTACTCACAGCAAAAGGCCTAATCTGACTATTGAAGTTCCAAAGGTTGATGCAAAGAATATTGGTGCATTATTTATGCTCTTTGAATTCCAAATAGCCTTACTTGGACTTCTTTATAAAGTTGATGCTTTTGATCAACCTGGAGTTGAACACAGCAAACAAATTACTAAACAACTATTGTCTGAACTGTGATTTATCTGATTAAATGATTGATCATGATTCAAATTCTAAAGTCATAAGTTGTAAGCTGTAAGCTAGCTTAATCCTTAAGACTTAAAACTTAAGACTGAATATAAAATCTAAATCTTAAATCTAAAATCGCTAATCTTAAATCTAAAATCAAGGGGGGTTTTACATTATCGGAGTTAATAATAGTCATCTCTATTATAGGGGTTATTACGGCTATTGCCTCAAATACATACCGTAATCAACGCGTTCAGGTTGAATTTACCGATTCTCTGACAACAGTTGTGAGTATGATTAAGACAGCGCGCAACTATGCTGTTACAAGTAGAATGGCTTATGACGGTGGCGAGCTTTCTGTACCACCGGAAGGCTATGGAATTTATATAAATTCCAACACCGGGGAATTTATTTTATTTGCAAATGTTGGGTCTGATCCTAATGCTTATGATGGGAGCAATGATGATGTTATTGAAGAGGAATACACTCTGCCAAATAACACGGTATTTGAAGATATGTTATCGGATAGTTGTGATGGAAGCTCTGGGGTTGATGAGGTGGTAATAATTTTCCGTCCACCTCTTGCTGATGCCTCAATTATAGATGGTGTTGGCGACACAATGAATACTCTTTACATGCGTCTTTCCCGCGCTGGCAGCCCTGCTGGTGTTTATAAATGTATTCATATGAATCGCACAGCTGGATTCCCGGAGATCGATCTTTAATTGTCTGAACCGCAGATTACGCAGATTAAATGATTTCACAGAATTTGATTGCGCAGATTGTAATCAGTGAAATCAAAGTCAGCGTAATCCGAAAAATCAGTGTAAATCAGCGGTTCAGACAAAAAAAATAAAAAATAAACAAAAAAATTCCTAATTCTTAATCTTCAATTTTCAATCCTTAATCCTTTTAAGCACATCAAAGGAGAAACAATAGCCGAGACAATTATTGCTCTTACGATTCTGGCTGTTGGTATTACGCTAAGCAGTACTATGATGGCCAATTCTCTGCGCAATGTGAATGTTTCTAAGAATAGGGTGATTGCTGTTAACATCGCCCGCGAAGGAATTGAGGCAGTGCGTAATATTCGTGATACAAACTGGCTTAAGTTTAGTGGTAATAGGAGGATATGCTGGAATAGTTTGCCGGATGAAGACATTAATGAACCTTGTGACGGAACCGATTTAATTGATTACGAAGCTGATGGTTATATCGTTTACAAAGCCAGTGATCATCGCTGGCGCTTGCAGGATGTAACTGCAGCTGATGAAACTGCCCTTTCTACCGTAGATATTGATTTAACAGTGAACACAGATGGTGACAATGATCCTAATGGAGATGAAAATGATTCAGATATGTATAACCATACTGATCCTGCCGATGCATTAGGAAGAGACTATGCACAAAATACTAACTTTTATCGTGTTATTACCATCGAGTATTTGGATGAAGATGGAAATTATACCAATAACCCTTATGATAACCGCATCGAGGTAAGCTCCACCGTTACCTGGATAAAAGGCAGTGCTGAACACAGCGTGGAACTTAAAACCCATTTAACCGATTATCTTGGAAGGGATAATTTGGATTAACTGTCTGAACCGTGATTTATAGGATTAAAAGATGGCCATGATTATAAATAGATAAACACATTATAAATAATCAAGTAATCAAGCTAATCAGGTAAATCATGGTTCAGACAAAAAATAAAAAACAAAAAAAGTTAATAACTTAATCTTAAATCGCTAATCGCTAATCTTAAATCTAAAATCAAAGGAGGTTTTACCTTGGCGGAATTAGTAATTTCAGTAACTATACTAGCCCTGATAATAACAACCGCATCTGCTGTTTATGTAAACTTTTTCGGTTCTGTCAGGAATTTGAAGGCAGCGAATTTGGTTTATGAGGAAGCGCGTTTTGTAATGGAACGGATTGTAAAGGAGGTTAGGAATGGGACAATAGATTATGAGGAATATTACAATCAAAGCGTAATCAAGCAAGGCTATAGGGATCAAGGTCTACCAGAAGATTATTATGAAGCCGCTAGGAATCCTTCTTATGCACTCGATTATTGTAAGTATAGTTTACAATTTTATAGTGAGGGACCCGACGGGGAAATTGGTACATTTGATGATGAAAGTTTAGGCGTTCGTAATACAGTGGACGTAGATGGTGATTATTTGCCTCCTGCTATTGGGTATGTAGAACCTGATGGAGACATTGTTTCCAGCCCAATTCAAAATGATTTGTTTTTAATAAACATTAATGGAGATCGTCGTAGTTATGTTAGACGGATTGAAAGGGAAGGCATTGGTAAAATTGGCTTACTTAAGCTCGTAGGGCATGATTTTGGTGTAGATAATATTAATGCTTCTGATCCTGATCTTGATCCTGCTACTGCGGACTCTTGTGAAACTGACCCTGGCGAAAATGATGGACGTATTGATACCTGGTTATGTGAAGATGGTTTTACTTGCTTAGATAGAGCCATTACAAATGCGGATGCCTCTTGTACCGGTATAACACACGATATAATTTATAACCCAGGAGACCCTACGGAAAATAGTTATATAGATATCACGCCTGCATCACTTGATATTGTGGATGTTAAATTTATTGTTTCTCCAATGGATGATCCACGTAAAGCGTATAGCAATAACAGTGTTCAAATTCAACCACATGTGACTATAAAGCTTATCGCCCGTGCCAGCCCGAGTATCGCTAATCAATTTACAACTGGTAATACGCCGGATATTGTACTTGAATCCACTGTTTCTGCCCGGGCATATAATGAGATAATTACTGAATGTAATTTAAAGCAATGCAGTGAGTTTAGCCCACCGGAACCTTGTCTGTTAACTCTGGGTGTTTGTGGACCTACAGACCCAGCTAATGATCCAGCACTTCAAACTTGTGAAAATTTTGTATGGTCAGGATGTACTGAAGAAACATATCAAGATTACGCCTTAAGTGAGTGGGGTAATGCGGATTTTTATCAGCATACTACTGAATATGCCTCTTGTGACCCAACTGATCCGCCAGAAACTTATGATGCCTGCAGGCAAAGCTATTGTGAAGATGATCATGATAATGATTGTGATGGATTTACGGATGAGGAAGATGTGGATTGCCAATCTATACTTTGCGATAACGGAATATATGATGGAGTTGATGTAGAAGAGGTAGATAATTGTATCGATGTAGGTGGTGTTTGCTGGCAATTCCATCCATATGAAGAAGGCGAGGAGACCTTATGTTTTGATGAACATGATAACGACTGTGACGGAAATGCAGATGAATTTGATCCTGACTGTATCGCCAATGTTATTTGTCAAAACGGTGTACAGGATAGTAATTTTATAAATTTCTTTGATTACACTGGACCTTCTACTGGCTATCTTGTTGGTTATACAACTTTTGATGATGATCTTAATGAAGAGGCGGAAGATGTTGGCGGAATCTGTGAGACATATGCTGATTTAACTGTAGACGCCCTTATGGGTGATGGCTATGCGGAGGGAATTATTACCGGTTATGATCCGGATAACCCACCTGCCACTGGGGAAAGGCTTGTACCAGATGCTACATTCGCTGATCATGAAACAGGCAGTTTATGTTATGACGGATTGGATAATGACGGAGATGGTTTTGCGGATGAGTTGGATGGTGCTGATACTCCTAGCGACTTAACGGATGATGATTGTTTAGAAGTTATTTGTAACAATGCAGTTCAGGATTGTGATTTGGTTCGTCCAGATTACAGCCCAGCCAACTATTTGGTTGGTTTCATTGATACGGATAGTCCGCCATGCTCGGGACTATTTAATGACGAATACTGCACCGATGTGGGTGGAGTTTGTGATGGTCTTCGTGATGTTGTTGACCTGAAATATGTTGACCATACAAAAATCAGCAATGAGAACAATCCTCATTCTTATACACCGCCAACACCTGCAAGCAATACCTGTACGGATGAATTGGATAATGACTGTGATGGTGATATTGACTGGGAGGATGGCGATTGTTGTATTGACGGAGATAATGATAGTTATGTTGGCGATAGCGAGACATGTGAGCCTCCTGAACTAACTATAATAGACTGTAATGACAGCGATGCTGCTATTCATCCCGGTGCAACCGAAATATGTGACGGCGTAGCAGATGAAGATTGTGATGGGTATGCGGATGAGGATGACTTTGACTGCTGTGATGATGGGGATGGGGATAATTTTGGTACGGTTGATGCATATTTAAATTGTATTGGTGGTTATCCAAATCCACCTGAGCCGGATTGTGATGATGCGGATGTAAATATATATCCAGGAGCGCCAGAGAACACCGAGGCACTTTGTGATAATCAAATTGATGCAAATACGCCAATAAATGACAACTGCCACACTGAAGTAATTGATGATCCTGGTAATCCTGGAAATGACCTAACGGTTGAAAGGGCGAATCATATTGATTGGTACAAAGCGACAGTTGGAATTGCTACCGCTTTTGAATATAAATACTTTGAACCAGCTTGTTGTGATCTTTATTCAGTTGAAATTTGTAATGATGCTGGCGATAGTGATGAGAATTGTGATGGTTTGGAGGGCTATGACGATCATCAGTGTGTAACGGAGGATGGATCTGCATTCCGGGATAACTTTACAAGCAATTCGTTTATAGGTGCGACTGAATTTGGTGCAACACAAATTGTAGGCAGTGGTGTTATTACACTTGAACTACCGACTGATGTTGGCATGGTTACAAGTGATAACATAAATCCTCTCGATCCATCTACATGTGGTGCTAGTGATTTTAGAGTTTCCATTTCAAAATCTGACAGTACTCCTGGCAGTAGCACAATTAAATATCAATTAAGTAATGATGGTACAACCTGGTATGGAGATGCTGGGCAGGGAGATTG
Organism: Patescibacteria group bacterium; assembly: GCA_018813295.1. Classification (GTDB taxonomy): domain Bacteria; phylum Patescibacteriota; class Gracilibacteria; order UM-FILTER-43-11; family UM-FILTER-43-11; genus JAHJBZ01. The sequence continues at coordinate 44,777 of JAHJBZ010000002.1, forward strand.
GATTGAAGCTGGTGATCTGCTTGAATATACATTTACCACATCTGACTACGATATTTACTGGCGTGCAGAACTTGAAGGCGATGGCTCCTCTTCTCCATCTATTACTTATGTTAATTTGACTTATAACTGCGTTCCATAAAAATTAGGACTTTTAAGATTATTATGACTATTACGACTATTAAGAAACAATAAATAATGTTGATCCTAAAAGTCGCAAAAGTCATAAAAGTCCTAATAGTCTTAAATCCAAAAAAATTAAATGATAAATATAATTAAAAACAATAGGGGTGTTTCACTTCCACTGGTTATAGGTCTGGTGATGCTGCTGATGATTGCTTCAGTTGGGGTGAATGAATTGATTTTAAGAACACTTCGTTCCGCTCATCAAATTGAAGCGGCGGATCGGGCATATTTTGCTGCTGAGGCGGGTATTGAAGATGCTCTTTATGAACTCACCCCTCATTTTGCAGGATATGAAACGCCTGATTTGGATAGCGCTGACGTGAGAAGTAATAATTTTGGCGGAAGTGTTCAGTGGGATAACAATTGGGCAATTGAAAGTATAAGCGATAGTGACACATTTGATGGTTATTTTTATTCAAAGCAAAAATTAATCATTAGTTTGTATAACGATGAAGCGGGTGACACAGTAAAAGCCGCGAATTTTATTAATACAGACCCAGCAGATATTAGCACTCTTGGCGTAGGTTCATTTTTAATGACTTTCCGCGTTCCTTATGACCAGGAAGATCAATATTCTACGCCCTTTTTAAACAACGGCCTTGTTATTGATAATGATAGCGATGGACGAATTAATGAGGATGGGCCTGAGAACAATGGTTCCTGCCCGGGGGTCGTCGGCACTTCCAGGGATGCGGATTGTGACAGAAGGGAAGATGAGGATAGTAATCAGGATCCTGTAATTTACTGGAAGATTATAGATGATGAAGGGCGGTATTTAGAGCCTAAAACGGGTTGTTTTACCGGCGTAGGAACTCCTGAGGATCCGCAGGGCAGCGAAATGTGCGAAAAGGACTTTATAAATACCGGCACTGATATATACATAGAATTAAATGATTCGGATTTAGGGGTAAATCAAGACGGAGATGAGGTGTCGATTGGAACATTTATAACCAATGGTTATGACAATAGATCTACGAAAAGTAAACTTCAGATTGAATTCCAAATCGTCGCTCCTCTGGAGCAGGCATATGAGGATAATGGAGTTAAGGAAATAATCATTCCTTACCTTGAATACACGGTAGAAACCGGAAGTGATTATGTTCCGCTTCCTAGATTTACCATTAAATCAGATGGTTATTACAAGGATTTTAAACAATCAATAACCACAACGATTACGCCGAAGACGATTGCGCCGTTGTTTGACTTTACGATTATTCAGCAGCAATAATTTTCGCTTCGCTGTAGATTCGCCCTATCGGGCGTGGATGCGCTAACGCTGTGGTTTTTTTGGAATTCCCTAAAACATCCACAGCGAAGCGAATCCACAGGCGAAGCCGCATCCACAGCGAAGCGAAAATTATTTAACAACTATATTCACCAACTTCCCCGGAATATATATTTCCTTAATTATTTTCTTGCCATTGATATATCGTTTGATGGTTTCGTCTTTAAGGGCGGCGGATATGGCTTCATCTTTCGTGATATCTGTAGAAACCTCCTTTTTTGCCCGCACTTTTCCGTTGACGGAAAAAACCAATTCAAATGTGTTGTCGACTACTAATTCTGGATCAAATTCTGGCCACTTTTCATAGGCTATGGTTTTTTTATGACCTAATTTTTCCCAAATTTCTTCGGCTAAGTGAGGTGCGAATGGGGATAAAATTATGGCGAATTGTTTCATCAATGGCTTGCTTACATCTTTTCCTTTTTGGACTTCGTTGGCCAGGATCATCATTTGAGAAAGCGCGGTGTTAAAGCGGAAATTCTCTATATCTTCACCTACTTTTTTGATGGTTTTGTGGAGCAAGCGTTCGAGTTCTTCATCTGGTTTTTTGTTGATCACTTTCATTTCTTCGACAATACGATAGACTTTTTGCAAAAAGCGGAAGCTGCCCTCGATAGATTTTGTACTCCATGGTTTTACGGCTTCGAATGGCCCCATAAACATTTCATAAGCGCGGAGGGTGTCGGCACCGTATTTCTTTATTACATCATCTGGATTAATTACGTTGCCACGGGATTTACTCATTTTTTCTCCATCTTCGCCAAGGATAAGACCTTGGTTCATTAATTTTTGAAAAGGTTCTTTGTCTTTTACAAATTCCAGATCAAATAAAACCTTATGCCAAAAGCGGGCATAAAGCAGGTGGAGTACGGCATGTTCAGCGCCGCCAACATATAAATCAACGTTCATCCAATAATCTTGATCTGCAATACTAATAAATCTTTTGCTATCTTTTGGGCTGAGGTAGCGGAGATAATACCAGCAACTACCAGCCCATTGCGGCATTGTGTTGGTTTCGCGTTTTGCAGGACCACTGCATTTTGGGCATTCGGTATTCACCCATTCATCTATGCCGGCAAGCGGTGATTCGCCAGTTCCGGTTGGTTCATATTTTTTAACGTCGGGGAGAAGCAGTGGGAGTTCGCTTTCATCAAGGGGTAAAGTCCCACAATGGTTACAGTGGACAACTGGAATTGGTTCTCCCCAGTAACGCTGACGGGAAAAAACCCAATCCTTTAATTTATAATTTACCGCACCTTCCCCTACTCCTTTTTCCTCAAGCCAGCGAATAACTTCGTAGCGAGCCTTATCCTCTTCGTCATCGCTGGACCACAGGCCATTGAATTGAGCGGATTGCATCAAATAGCCGTAAGTGATGTAAGGAAGGTAATTGTGCTCCTTCATATAAGCCTCAACTACTTTTTCATCTTCCGAGGAGAGTCTTGGTTTTATTTCTTTTGGGTTACCCTCCTCATCCGTGAATTTTTTAGGGCGTACAACAACACGCACGGGAAGACCATATTTCTTTGCAAATTCGTAATCCCTTTCATCATGAGCCGGCACACACATAATCGCGCCTGTACCGTAGCTTGCGAGTACGTAGTCGGCTATCCATATGGGTATTTCTTCGTTATTTACGGGATTGATGGCATAAGCGCCTGTAAATTGACCTGATTTTTCCTTATTTAGATCTGTGCGCTCAAGATCGCTCTTCATCATCGCAAACTCCTTGTACTTTTCGACCTCTTTTTTGTATTCATTGGTTGTAATTTTGTAGACCAAAGGGTGTTCGGGCGAAAGCACCATATATGTTGCACCGAATAATGTATCTGGACGGGTTGTGTATACGCGTATTTTTTTCTCTGAATCCTTAACTTTAAAATCCACATCAGCTCCGTAACTCTTGCCGATCCAGTTGCGCTGCATAATTTTGATTGGTTCCGGCCAATCCACATCGTGTAAATCCTCTAGCAGACGATCGGCATATTCGGTGATTTTTAAAACCCACTGGCGAAGTAGTTTTTTAGTAGTCTGCTCTCCGCACCTTTCACATTTTCCGTCGACTACTTCTTCATTCGCAAGGCCTGTTTTGCAGCTTGGGCACCAGTTAATTGGTAATTCTGACTCATATGCAAGCCCCTTATTGTAAATCTGCAAAAATATCCACTGTGTCCATTTGTAGTAGTCGGGATCTGTTGTATCCACTTCCCTATCCCAATCGTAGCTAAAGCCAATGGACTTAATTTGCTTTTTGAAGATTTTAATGTTTTCTTCCGTTACTTCGCGCGGGTGGCGGCCGGTTTTAATAGCGTAATTCTCTGCCGGCAGTCCAAAAGCATCCCAGCCCATTGGATGGAGGACGTTATAGCCTTTCATTCTTTTATAGCGGGAGATTATATCGGTAGCTGTATACCCCTCAGGATGGCCAACATGAAGCCCTGCCCCGCTTGGATACGGGAACATATCCAGAATATAGAATTTTTCTTTCTTTTTATCTAAATCTGCTTTAAAAGTTTTGTTTCTTTCCCAATATTTTTGCCATTTTGGTTCTATCTTGCTAGGATCGTACATCTGAACTCGGAGTTAAGGGGCATATCAAGGAATATTTTAGTTTAAATGGAGAGAATCGGCAACGCGTTTGTTTGAGTTTTTTTATAAATAATCCGCTGTCGCAAAAACTGGTGTCTACTATTTGTATTTACGAAAATGAGTATTTTTAAGAATTATTTTAATTTATTTGTTCTTATATCCTCTTTATTTGTCTTGCCTTAACGCTTTTAATGGCCTTGGTATGATCTTTTAAAATATCATCTGATGGCATAAATCGTGCATCATTACGTATGAAATCTATTGCCGCGAAACGAAAGAATTCAGCACGGCTTTCAAAACCCCACTTTTTAATAGTTTTATTAATTTGTTTCATAAGCTCTTCGCTTATGTTAAATATGGTTTTTGGCATATATATACGATTGGTTATATTGAATGGTATCAATTGTATATCTATTATATATACCTTGTAAACTTTGAAATATTATAACTAAGAAAATGATGTTTTTGTTACTAATTACGTAAGCTGAGATTGGTGAAGTCTAATAAAATTTAGTCCGCCGCGGCGAATTAATTTTTTCAAATTGTAATCAATTGCAGTCAACCAAGGCTTCAGCAAAATAGACTAAGCGTAAGTATACTTTTTTATAAATCTTAAATTCTAATCCAAAGTGCAATTTTTGATGAAGACTTCGTGGGGGGTCAGATAGCCTAATCGTTTTCGTGGTCTGTGGTTAATTAAATTTACCACTTTTTCCAGTTTTTCCTGAGTAACTTCAGAAAATGAACTCTTTTTTGGAAAAAACTGCCTTAATAATCCGTTGGTATTCTCATTTGTTCCACGCTCCCATGAATGGTAAGGGTATGCATGGTAAACATCCATTTCTGTTTCACGTTCAATTAATTCATACTCTCCAAATTCCGAACCGTTATCATAAGTAATCGTGAATTTTTTCTTTTTGGGTAAACTTTTAAATTGTCTGACAGTTGTTTTTCGGGTAATTTCAGCCAATCCTCTTTCCAGTTTGTCTGCCAGTAAATAACCGCTCATTCGATCTACATGAGTCAGTATTCTTTCCTTACGGTTTAATCCGACAATGGTATCTCCTTCAAAATCTCCGAGACGTCCTCGTTTTTCAACAATGTCAGGTCTTGTATCTATACGTTTCTTTTTGCCTTCTTCACGAGCTTTTTCCAGTTTTTTAGTTCCATATCTTTTTCTGTATTTACCCTTTTGACATTTCATATATCTTTTAAGATCCTCTCTTTGTTTGTAGATAAATTGGTAAATAGTTTCATGACAAAGAATAGTTTTGCCATATCTAAGCCTTAGCCTGCCTGCTATCTGTTCAGGCGACCAGTATTTCCTTAGCTTTCGTTCAATGTAGCGTTTAAGCTTTTTGTTGGCTCTTAGCTTTCTGAATCTTTTATTTGCATTCAGACGTTTTGCCTTAACATTACGTTTGGCTAAAAAACAATTATATCTGCCTTCATTTGTACTATTTCTTTTTATTTCTCTCGAAATAGACGAAGGATGTTTGTCTAAAATCTCAGCGATTTCAGACTGTTTGTGGCCAGCCCGGAGTAATACGGCTAGCTCAACCCGCTCGTCGGGTTTAATATGTGTGTAGGACATCATATGTGGTGGGGTTAAGGTGTAAGTTTGCTTACTACTATCTTACCTCACCCTTTGATGTCTTCATTTGTTGCACTTCGGTCTAGAATTCAGGAATAGACCCTTGCATTATGATTTTTTTTATGTTATAATGGTACATAAACCTAAAATAAAATATTAAAAAACAAAACAAATATTATGTCTATATTCAAAAAAAGTCCCGACCGAGAACCCGTTCCTAATAACCCAACATTTAATGACTTTAACAATGTCGCTGATAACTGCAGAGGTTATTGCAATGATGTCTTAAATATGGGAAATAATCCCGTTTCAAGAAGAAGAGCTCTAAGACGCAAATTGAGAGGATTGAACTCTTAAAAAAATTTTTTAAAACTATACGTATTATTTGATACGTATTTTTTTGCCTTTATAACCTTGCGTAATTAATAAAATTATGTTATAATAATACATAAACTTAATAAAAGTAAGCAATAAAATAAATAATATGTCTATATTTAAAAAGAATTCCGCTTCAGCGTCTCCTTCTGATTCTGATCAGCCATCTCTTGATGAATTTCGTAAAATCGGAAACAGTCTTATAGAAGATAGCAGGCTTGCTTTAGGTGGGGTTTTAGGAGAAGGAAGAAAACGCTTGCTCAGAAGGCAGGCATTTATGAATAGATTGCGAGGATTAAGTTCCTAAAAGCAGGTTTTTTTGAATTCTGGTATTGTTAATTACACGTATTATTCTAACCACTACATCCAATATATATTCCAGTTGCTGCAGGGCGTCTTCATTGAGACATTCTAAATTACGTTTATACCTTTCACTGCCCTTAAATTCAGCAAAAAGAATTCCTGTCTGGCCAGCCAGATCATCACTCATATGAGTAATCATACTTTTAGCGAGTTTAATCATTCTGTGGGTAAGTTCTTCGACAGATCCGCCATTTTCAAGCATTTCAAAAATCTGATCGAGTTCCAAATTCTCACTATCAAATTCCACTGCATCTGCAGTTAGTCTTCCTGGTATATCAATATCTTCTCTCAATCCGTTTCTTAAATCAATTTGCCTGTAGGCAGGAGAAATTTGTGCTAATGCCTGTTTACTTACCACTTCATACCCCCTCCTCATTTCATTTAAAATTCCTTCTATTTCAGCTACAGCCTGGTCGTAATATTTACCTTCATTATCAACTAAATAATTAACTCCCTGGAGTTGTAATTCGTGTATTAAAGTGCTAACTCTTCTTTCTAATCTTTGGTAATACCCAGCTAAGGCGGATATAAATTCCTCACCAATAGCTCCACGCACCTCCCCCATTTTCTGTATGCCATCAGGGGTAAGGGGGAATTCCGGTTTGTCAAAAAATTCAGCTTCTGCCTGAACTCGAGCTGCATGCCCCAATAAAAATTCCACTCTTCCTCTTGCGCCTTCAACTATTTCCGGCTTGCCTGTTTGGAACACCTCTAAAAATGTCTCCATATCACCAAAAAAGTCCATAGATTCATCACTTACTAACGCCTTAGGTGTTGGGATTTCATTTCCTGCTAAAGAAACAGACATATGTTCGTTTTTGTTTTGATTAGAGGGCCTTCTTGATAAGTCTACAACACAATTGGATTTCAATGCAAGTTTTAATTATTATTTCAATAATCTTTGGGCTTTTTTCATTTGTCTGATTGCAATTATGCATTGTTTGTATATGCTGATGACTCGCTGTATTTTTTCGGCATCACTATTGCCTAATACAGCGAATTTTTCGTCCATTCTGAAAGCATTTATTATCTGTGCGGCCAATCCAGTATTCATAAGTGCTAATTGCCCTGCTGTATATAATAAAATCATCTGGGCCAGCTGATCGGCAGGCTCATTAACTAAAGCTTCCGCTATTCTTTTTTCTATTATTTCCTGTATATGCAAACGAACATCAAATTCACTGCCGCCAATTTCGTTGCGCACTGCAAAAGTATGATCATGTTTAATTTCTGAAAAATCGGTTTTAAAACCTAATTCACTTGTAACTATTGACTGTTTCAAGCTTACGACCCCCACCATTAAGTTTAATAATTCTTCAACTTCAAACCTAAGTGAGCCAGGCTGATCTTTAATGCTGATTAAATATGCCGGGCCATTTTCGGGGTCAACGGTTTTGGCGATCATTTCCTGTGCTTTATCATCAATTCCGGCAAAGGTGGACTGGATTCCGGCAAGTAATTCCGGACTAATTAATTTTTTGACTTCAGCTAAACGGGCTTGGGCTTCTGGTGAAGTATTAAATTCATTTATGTCGGTAACCATATCCTGAATATAGGCTACTATAAAACTGCAGCTCAATAAAACACTGGGCATGAGATCCTCACCTTGCGTATTTTGCAAAGTGCCTAAAAGTTCTTTCACCTTGTCGGGCAAATCGGATATCAAAGATGACAAGGCATCTTCTGTAAGATGTCTTGTGCCCAGCATTAAAGCTGTAAGTTCACCTTGTTTAGAATCTTCAGCTGGCGCAATGCTGACAGCATCCGGACTGTCATCTTGTTTTAAACTATTGGAGGGCATGATAAAAAACGTTAGGCGGTTATTATTGCCTTATAACGTAATTTTTGTCAAGCTTTACCTGACGACTTTATCTTTTTTATGCTCTCTGATTTCAACTTTCTTAATAGCCTCAAGAAGTTCTTTGACGACATCCTTGCCTCCTAATCCGAATGCAAGACCACCGGCAATTGTAAGCATTGCAACGAACCCGATGAACAGAGTTTGAATTAGGATTTCCGCAATTTCAAGCTCTGTAAGAGCGGCCAATACCGCAAAAGCTATAACTGTACCTTTAGCGGCAATACCCAATATATTTGCGGTATTGGTTTTCGCAAAACTCAGTGATGTGGAAATCAGTATCTGCATGGTGTTTCCTATGCGAATGCCGACCAGCATAATAAAAATAGCTACGATCACATCCGGAACATAATTTATAACCTTTGTTAAGAATTCTGCGATTCGTGTCAGTTGTGCTACTTTTGTCGCTTCGATAAAGAAAAGGAAAATAAGATATCCTTTAACACCCTTGGCTACTATATGGGAAGCCCCGAATTTTGATTTAATTCGCTTCAAAAAATGCTCAAGCCCCAATTTGTCCGCAAGCCATTCCAGTCTGATTTTTTTCGACATCTTTATAATCGCGCGAGATACAAGTTCAGCCAAGATCCATCCAAACAGAAAAAGGGCGATTGCACCCAGAATATATGGAGCCATATTCGCAAAGTTTTCATATTTAGTCTGAATCGCATCTGTAATGCTTCCTATAATTTTGAAAAATAGATCGTCCATGTTTTGTTTTTATTCACATATCAGAAGGGAAATGCTTTTTTTTGTAAAAATTTTCATTTCAGAATTTTTCGCTACTTTCGTCTGAATTATATCAGACTCAATTCGCTTCAGCACGCATTTCTCGCTTCTATCTATTATACCAAAAAAAGCCTTATAAAACAAGTCAATAAGCTAAAAAGTGGGGCGAACGATGGGTCTTGAACCCATGACCTTCCGGACCACAACCGGACGCTCTAACCAACTGAGCTACGTTCGCCATAGCATTTCGCTTCGAAAGTTTATATTTTATCATCAAAAAAAGCAAGAAATGGGATCGAAAATATGGTAGAATCCTTTTGCTGTTTTTTTTTAAGAATATGCGAATACTTGTTACCGGAGGAGCGGGGTTTATCGGCTCCAATTTCATCCGTTATATGCTAGGCAGATACCCTGATTACCAGATTATCAATCTGGATAAACTGACGTACGCGGGTAATTTGGATAATTGTAAGGATTATGAAAGCAACCCCAATTACACTTTTGTGCAAGGTGATATTGCGGATGAGAAAGTGGTGGATGAATCGGCGCAAAAAGTAGACGTGATTATAAATTTCGCTGCGGAAACTCATGTGGATAGGAGCAATAATGAGTCGGCTCCTTTTTTGCAGACAAATATTATTGGAGTTAAGACGCTAATGGAGGCTGCGTTAAAGCATAATCATGAACGCTTTTTTCAGATTTCTACGGATGAGGTTTATGGGGACATAATGGAAGGACACTTCAGCGAAGAATCCGTTTTAAAACCAAGTAACCCTTATTCCGCTTCCAAAGCCGCTGCGGAGATGCTGGCTATGGCTTATCACAGAACTCACAAACTTCCTGTGGTGATTTCCCGTTGCTCTAATAATTATGGACCATATCAATATCCTGAAAAAATCGTTCCGTTTTTCATTAAAAAACTGATGAATGGTGAAAAGGTTCCGGTTTATGGTGATGGTGCAAATGTCAGGGACTGGTTACATGTAGATGATCACAGCCGTGCTATTGATTTGATTCTGCATAAAGGTAAAATTGGAGAGGTATACAATATCAGTGCAAACGAAGAACATTCGAATCTGGATATTACAAAAAGAATACTCAACATCCTCGGATATCTGGAGGATAGAATTGAATTTGTAAAAGACCGCCCTGGGCACGATGTTCGTTATGCAATTGATGCCAGTAAAATACGGAATGAATTGGGGTGGGAACCCTCTGTGAAGTTTGAGATGGGGTTTGAGGAGGTTGTGAATTGGTATAAAAATAATTTTATTTAATTTACAATTTTAAATTTTAAATTTTCAAACATTGAAATTTGTTTGTAAATTGTAAATTGTAAATTTAAAATTTTTAAAACATGTGTGGAATCTTCGGCTATTTAGGCCCTAAAACCAACAGTCTTGAGCTCGTAATTAAGGGCTTACAAAAGCTTGAATACCGCGGATATGATTCCTGGGGTGTTGCTACGGATCTGAATGGGGAATTATTTGTCGACAAAAAGGTAGGTAAGATTTCCGAAGCTAAATTGGATAATTTTAAGGATAAAAGTTCCAACATTGCAATTGGCCACACTCGCTGGGCTACGCATGGCGGGGTTACGGATATTAATGCGCATCCTCATTTCAGCAGTGATAAAACCATTGCCGTTGTTCACAATGGAATCATTGAAAATTATCAGGAGATCAGAGAAGAGCTTGGTAAGGAGAATTTTATTACCGAAACCGATACGGAAGTAATCCCTCAATTGATAGCCAAATACCGTAAGGATAATAGTTTTAAGGATGCGGTATTTAAAGCTGTGCAGAGATTGGAGGGCAGGTATGCAATTGTAGTGCTGAATGTTGGAGAAAACTATTTGATTGCAGCCCGCCGTGGTTCACCGCTGATTGTGGGGGTCGGGAAGGACGAGTATTTTCTCGCATCGGATATTCCAGCATTTTTGGAATATACCAAAGATGTTAATTATCTGGATGATGATGAGATGGTGGTTGTGGATGGCGGGGTTGAGTTTATTAATCTGACTACAGGGAAGCCGGTTAAAAAACGTCTGATTAATATCGACTGGCAGGCGGAAAGCGCAGAAAAAGGCGAATATGACCACTATATGCTCAAGGAAATCATGGAGCAAAAGGAGACGATTTTGCGCGCGATAAATCAGGATACCGATGAAATTATGCATATCGCCCAGATGATCAAAGATTCGCGTGGCTGTTTTCTTTCCGGGTGTGGGACGGCAGGCAAGGTTTGCATGGCTGGTGAGTATTTCTTTTCCATTATTGCGAATCGGCATGTAAATTTTGCACCATCTTCTGAATTTCCTGTTTACCACCACTTTTTAAGACCGGAAAGTTTGCTTATTATAGTTTCACAAAGCGGTGAGACAGCGGATGCTCTGGAGGCAATGGAGGCTGCAAAAAAGAAGGGGTGTAAGGTTTTTTCAATTGTAAATGTGGAAGGATCCACAATTGCTAGACAATCAGACTTTTCACTTCATATCAAGGCAGGGCCGGAAAAAGCCGTGGCATCTACAAAGGCTGCAACTTCGCAAATGGCGCTTTTGCTTTTAATTGCAACTGCGATGATTGGAGAACTTCAGGAAGGAAGAAGATTGCTTGCGGAAGTTGCCAGCCAAATTAACGATATGCTTAACCCGAGATTCCTGAATTACATTAAGGAAGTGGCTGAAAAAATTAAGGATCAGGAAAATTCCTACATAATTGGTAAAGCGGAGAACTATCCAATGGCACTTGAAGCTGCAATTAAAATTCAGGAAGTTTCTTATGTTCATGCAGAAGGCTTTGCAGCTGGCGAGCTCAAACATGGGCCTATTGCACTTGTTACCGAGGGGACTCCATGTATTTCTTTGGTCGCAAACGATGAAGTTAAGAAAGATATAATTAATAATACACTTGAACTGAAAGCCCGCGGTGCTCATATTATTGGAATCAGTCCGGAAAAACATGATGTGTTTGATGACTGGATTAAGGTACCGGATGTAGGAATCGCCTCCCCTCTTGTGAATATTATTCCAACTCAGTTATTGGCTTATTATATTGCGGTGCTTAGGGGGCTGGATCCGGATATGCCGAGGAATTTGGCTAAAAGTGTAACTGTAAAATAATTTTAAATGAAAGAGTTACTATTAATTGCATTAATTCATTTGCTTGCTGTCATGTCTCCCGGGCCGGATCTTATTATGATCGCTAAAAATAGTGTTGTTTATTCAAGAAAAACTGGTGTTTATACTGCGATTGGTCTTGCCTTGGGCATTCTTACGCATGTGACTTATACGCTAATTGGAATTGGAATCATTATTTCACAATCGATTATTCTGTATAGCGTAATAAAAATTGCTGGTGCATTTTATTTGATTTATTTGGGGCTAAAGGCATTGCTGTCAAAATCTTCAATGGTCAGTAATAAGAGTTTAGTGAAGGCAGAAAAAGATATGTCTAAATTTCAGGCGGTAAAAATAGGATATTTAACAAATATACTGAATCCAAAAGTTACAATTTTCTTTCTTAGTATATTCTCACAAGTAGTTTCACCTGAAACTGGTTTGGGTATGAAAATTTTATATGGAGCTGAAATGTCTATGGCTACATTCGTCTGGTTTAGTTTTGTAGCTAATGTATTAACAATTCAAGCAATTAAGCAACATTATGACCGTTTTTCCGGGCATATTGAAAAAACCATGGGAGTGATACTCACTGCATTAGGATTAAAAATAATATTTTCAGGCAGAGATTAGTAAGTAAGTATGTCATTTAGCCCCTGAAAAATTGATTTTAACTCATCATCTGTAATTGTACCTATTTTTTTGGTAAGTCTATCTTTTGAAACAGTACGAATCTGAAAGGTAATGATTTCGGAGTTATGCTTAAGCCCATTTAATTTTGATGGTTTCAGGGAGACACATCCAATATAATTTTTTATTTTTGAGGAAATTGGACATACGATTAAAACATCAAAATTTCTTACCATTGTTTTGCCTGACACAATAACAACAGGACGCTTGCCTCTCTGTTCTTTGCCTTTTGATGGATTTAAATTAGCCCAATATATATCTTTTTGATTCATGCTTCAAGTGCATTTAATTGCTCTACATAATCATCCAAACCTTCTTCTGCCATCTCCCGCATTTCTTTATCCAGCTTTGCAAGCTTAAAGGATTTAATTAATTCCTGTTCTTTGAGATCGCGCAATGCCTCTTCAACAAGTGCACTTTTACTTGTATTATATTTTTTCGCCATTTCCTCAAGCATTTTTGCTAATTGAGGTATAATGGTGACTGAAATTCTTGTTTTAGCTAAGCTCATGATATTACTAATTAGTATTACGTATTAATATTACTAAATTATATTACTAAAGTCAACATAATAATGGAATATATTCTCCAGCTCGACATCCATGGATACCCCCTACTAATGATTCCATGGAATATTATTTTGGCATTGGTGCCTTGCGCCATCGTCTACTATTTGGCGAAAGGGGTTGGTAAGAAAAAATGGAAACAGCTAAAAAATGACAGGTTTGCTTTTATGCTGATCTTTTTGATCTGGCTTTTTGTGCTGCCTAACACTGCTTATCTTTTTATGATACCGAGGCATTTGGTGAATTATTGTGACAATCTTAGTATGTACCGAGTGTGTCTGGATGGATCGTGGTTGGTGATGTTCTTTTTTGCATATGCGCTTATCGGACTGCCGACTTTTTATTATGGACTTAATAAAATGGTTCGTATTTTTAAGACGATGTGTGGTGATTTGGCCGCGAAACTTTTGCCTATTTTTACGATCCCATTAATATCGATAGCTGTAATGTTTGGGCTGTATTCGCGTTATAACAGCTGGGACGTAGTGTTTCGGCCGAATTGTTTATTGAAGACTGTTGCTTCGTATTTTTCTGAGACCCATCTTTTGATTGATTTTGTTGTATTTACTCTGGGGCTTTATTTGATTTACTATGTAACTCGCTACGCTGTGGATGCGTCCCGATTACGGGACTGTTGATTCGGCTAACGCCTGTGGCTGAATTCAGTATACTTATTACATCCACAGCGTAGCGCATACATGCCCGATAGGGCGAATCCACAGCGTAGCGAAATAAAATAGGAGAACCATGATAAGAGTTCACTTAAAAATCAGAGGCAAAGTACAAGGCGTGTTCTTCCGCGCCCATACTCAGGAAAAAGCTGAGAAGCTTGGTGATATAACTGGCTGGGTTGCGAATAATGCGGATGGAACTGTTGATGTGGTGGCAGAGGGGCCGGAGAATAAAATTAATGATTTAATTGATTGGTGCCATAGTGGCCCGAGTACTTCTCAGGTAGAAAAAGTTGAGGTTGAAAAATTGACTTATAATGGCGAGTTTGATAGCTTTGGTATCCGGTACTGATAAGTAATTTACAATTCACAATTTACAATTTACAAATAAACTTCAAAACCTTTTAAAATTTAAAATTGTAAATTTAAAATTAAAATAAAATGGCTTCAGAAAAATATCCAATACTAATCACAATCCCCCACTGTTCTACCTTTGTTCCTGCGGATTTAAGGCGCATGATGGAGTTAACAGATGCGCAAATAAGGAGGCAGTGCGATCCTTTTACGGATGTTATTTTTGATGTGCCAAAAGTTCATGTTGTTAAGGCAAAAATTTCCAGGCTGGTGACTGATTTGAATCGCGCACCGGATGATATTGAGATGGAGTATAAACTTTCCAACGATGGTGTTGTGGTGAGTGTAGATTTGGATGGTAACCAGATTTACAAAACACCGCCTTCTATTAAAACAATTTTTGATCGTGTTAAAAGATATCACGATACATTTCATGAAAAAATTGAGGAAATAAAGCCAAATATTAAATTTTTGATAGACGGTCACTCCCTGCGTAGTGTTTCCCCGCCTACGAGATCAGATGCGGGTACAGAGCGCGCGGATATTGTTCTCGGTAATCGCGATTTTACAACTTGCACCCGCAATATGACTAAAAAGGTCATGAGATTTTTTCAAGACCGCGGTTATTCCGTTGCGATAAATGATCCGTATAAAGGCAGGTATTTAATTGGCTATCATTGTTCCCGCCGCCATCTTCCTGGTATCCAGATTGAGATTAATGAAAGGCTTTATATAAACGAAAAAACCCACCGCCCACATCAGGATAAAATGTATGATCTTCGTACCATTATGGCAAAACTTGTGGATGAGATTGATGAAGAAATAGAAAAAATCGGCGTACCAGCTGGATCGAGGGGGCAGGAGAGGTTGTTTTGATTGATTTCTGCCTACGGCGGTGGTCTAATTGGAGGCCTAATTGGTGTAATGCACCCATAAGGTCACCTATTAGAACCTCAATTAGAAATACTCTTGACTTTTATTTTCATGTTCGATATAATTCTAGTATACTAGTATATTGTTATATTACTTTTTTCTTATGAACCTATATTTAAGAAAGCTGGTGGATAAATTAGTAAAAACTAATAACAAAAGAGATATGGTTGACCTGCTTGAAGCTCTGTTTACCCCTCAGGAACTTAGGTCAATCCCACGTAGACTTGAAATAATTCATTTGATAAAAAAAGGCATGCCACAACACGACATCGCAAAAAAGCTTGGCGTAGGTGTTGCAACTGTGTCACGTGGTGCAAATGAAGTAAAACTTGGACGCTTTAAAAATGTTTAAAATTATAAACAATTGGTGGGAGTTGCAAAAAAGCCGTTATCAACGGTAGTTTTGTAGTAATCGCTAAAACTATTTGATGACGGCCAACGGGCCGTTTTTTTAATATTTAATTTATTTAACAATGTTAACCGAAGAAAATTTCAATCAGCCATATGCACTTATCTCGAAAGGGGATAATATTCATTTTTACAGCGGAAAATTCTTTCGTTTCGATAAATTAGACGATCTTGAGAAGTTTTATAACGAAAGCGACTCTCCTCTAATTTTTATAACTCCATTTTCCGTCGCAAAAGAGAAGGGATTCAAGGTGGTTGGCGACGAAAAAATACTCATATTACAGGCTGAGCTTAATCAAAAAATAACAGTTGAGTATCTTGATCAATTTATTTCAGACAAATCGATTGAGTTAGATGGGGAAATATCTCCTTCCAAGTCAAATGAAGATTTTGCAAATGAGGTCAAACGGATCCAAAGTGAGGAAATTGCCGAAGGAAATGCTTGTCAGGTGGTTTTGTCTCGTAAATTTCAGGGCAGGATCGACGATATGACTCCAGGGGATCCACTTGTACTGTTTAGACGTTTGCTTTTACAAAAGGGGCAGTATATGACCTTTTTATTTTCGGACGGGCAAGGGCATTTCTTTGTTGGTGCTTCACCTGAGAGGCAATTGGAGATAAGGGGTGGCAATGTAGTAAAGAACCCAATTGCAGGCACCATGCCTAAAGGTGAAAGGGGTGGGTTTAAGGAGAGATTGATAGAGTTTTTAAATGATCCAAAAGAGACTAATGAGTTATCACAAGTGTTAGATGAAGAACTAAAAATGATGGCTCAAATTTGCCCTGAGGGTGGGAAGATATTTGGACCATATTTACGTGAAACCGGAGCTGTTATACACAGCGAATATCATTTGGTAGGCCGCAGCAGCAAGCCTCCAATTCAGGCGCTAAAGGAATCTTTTCATGCTCCTACTTTGGTAGGCAGCCCACTTGAGAGTGCTTTTAGAATTATCGCAAAACGAGAACAGGAATCGCGACGTTATTATGGAGGTGAATTTGGGATAATGGAGCCAAATGGTGATATTGATAGCGCAATTATGATCCGCACTGCTGAGATTGATAAGGATGGCAGTTTTGTCATTCAGGCTGGTGCTGGTATTGTGCGTGATTCACTTCCTGAGAAAGAGGCAAATGAAACACGCATAAAAGCGGCCGGTATGATTAGTGCTTTAATGGGCGATCAGCGCTTTTCTAAATCTTATTTAGACGATATAGATAAAAAAGCTATTGAGCCAATTCTTAAAAAACGAAATCAGCGTTTTTCTCGTTTTCATTTCGAAGATCAGTTTGATTTTGTGGAAGAAGGCAAATTAAAAGGATTGAACATTACAATTGTAAATAATGAGGATAATTTTGCGCATATGTTGGGACATATAGTTCGTCATATGGGATGCATCTACAAGGTTATTGATACTTTTGATTATTCACCTCAAGATGACACTAGTGATGTGGTGATTCTTGGACCTGGACCAGGAAATATTAATGATGAAGCGGATCCTCGCATGCAAAAATTATTGACAATCACCAGACAGCTATTGGACGAAAGTAGGCCTGTGCTAGGGATTTGTCTTGGTAACCAGGCACTTGGCAAGAGCTTGGGGATGATTGTAGAAAAGCAAAAGATCTCCACTCAAGGTGTTCAAATTCCAATTAATTATTTTGGGAAAAAGGAAAAAGTCGGTTTTTATAATTCGTTTATTCCTCGCTACAAAAAAACTGAACAGCAGATTGAAACTAGCTTGAACGAGGAAGAGCAAGTCGTTGCTATGAAAGGTAAAGGTATGGCTGGTTTGCAATTTCATCCTGAATCCGCGATGAGCCAGAATGGATATGGAATTCTGAAGGATGCGCTCTTTTTTCTCGCCCCAAAAAAATCCCTTCCCAAAGATCAAATTAAACAATTTGTTAAGCAGAGCGTTTCAGGAGCGATGACGCTTGATGAACAAAAAGAGTTTCTGGTTGATTTGAATGAAAAAGGCTATACCGGAACTGATATTGCTAATTTTATAAAAGCTTTATACAAAGAAATGTCGAAGGAGGTTTGCGCAAAAGATGCAATTGATATTTGCGGTACCGGAGGGTCTAATCTTCCAAGAATTAACACTTCGACCTTGGCTGCTTTTGTTTGTGCTACTTGTGGGATCTCAATTGCTAAACATGGAAACCGAGCTGCCAGTGGTAGGTTTGGTAGTTTTGATTTATTGGAAGCTTTGGGGGTTAACATTGAGGCAAATCACAAGCGATTAGAACTGCTTTATAAAAATACGAATTTGGCATTTATTTTCGCACAAAAATTCCATCCCGTTATGAAGCATTTTGCCAAAGCTCGAAAAGAGATAGGGCAGAAAACGATCTTTAATCTTCTCGGACCACTTCTTAATCCTGCAAATCCAGGTAGGCAGATTATTGGTGTATCGAGTGTCGATGATATGGAGCTTATTATCGAAGCAGCAAAGGGGCTTGGCAAAAAACATGTGATGGTCGTTTGTGGATCTGACGGGCTTGATGAGGTTACGATTACCGGACCCACTGATGTGATGGAGTTAAAAAACGGGGAAATTGCCAAATACACCATTAGGCCTGAGGATTTTGGAGTCAAATCTACAGCTTTTGACTCAATTGCAGGGGGCACTCCTGAGATAAATACGGAATTAGCAAAAGAAATTTTAGCCGGAACTTGTAAATCTAAACATTTGGATTTGATTTTAGTAAACGTTGCACTAATTTTGAAGTTTGACGGAAAGGTAAAAGATCTAAAATCCGGCATAAAAATGGCAAGAGAAGTTATAGAAAATGGATCTGTTCAGGCTGTTTTTGAGAAGTATAAGGAGATGAGCTGCAGCCCTAGCTTCTTACAAAAAGTCGTAAATTCAAAAATGGAGGAAGTTGCAAAATTAAAAAAACAATACCCTCTTGAGCAAATAAAAAAAGACCTCAAACCATCTGATCGGGATTTTAAGTCTGCCCTCAGAGGAAAAGATAAATTAAGCCTGATTGCCGAAATTAAACTATCTTCCCCTAGCTTGCCGGACTTATATAAAGGCGATCTGAGTGTTGAGGAAATAGCCGTCTGTTATGAAAAAAATGGAGCTTCGGCTATTTCTGTACTCAGTGATAAGGAATTCTTTAAAGGCTCATATGACAATTTGAATAAGGCGAGTAAGGCGACTTTAAAGACTCCGATCCTTATGAAGGATTTTGTAATTGATCCGTATCAGATTTATTTGGGGCGTTATTTTGGGGCTGATGCTGTGTTGCTTATCGCTGCGCTTTTAGACTTAGATACACTGAATTATTTGATAAAACTCGCGCACAGTTTGAATATGGATGCCCTTGTTGAAATTCATGATGAAGATGAATTAAAAACCGTGCTTGATAGTTCTGCAGATATTATTGGTATTAACAATCGGGATCTTGAAACGCTGGAAGTAAGCACCAAAATAACCTTGAGACTTTCTTCATCAATTCCAACTGACAAAGTGATTGTGGCGGAAAGCGGGTATGACGAAAGCAATGTAAGTCTGATTTCAGGAAAAACTGATGCTGTTTTAATTGGCACATCTATTTTAAAAAGGACTGACATATCATCAGCAGTAGACCGTCTGGTTAATCCCGCTAAGGCTATTAAAATTTGTGGGGTAACGGACTGTGAAACCGCTAAACTCTGTGATGAAAATGGAGTAACAATGATTGGTTTAAATTTTGTACCAAGCAGTAAAAGATATGTTAACTTTGACGAAGCCAGAAAAATCAGACCCTATATTAACCGAGCTGCTGTAGTTGGAATTTTCCAGGATCGCCCTGCTGAAGAAGTAAATCGGATCGCAGATGAATTGGACTTGGATTATGTTCAGCTTGCTGGAAGTGAATTACCTGCATATTGCAGCCAAATAAAAAAACCTGTGATTAAGACTATTAGGATTGATGATATGCTGCCTGATGATATGCTTGATTCATTTAATAAATGCGTTGAAATGTTTGTATTGGACGGCCAAAAACCAGGTTCCGGCAAACCTTATGATTACAAAACTATAGATGGTAATAAGTTTAAAAAACCTTTTTTAGTTGCTGGCGGAATAGCTTCAAAAAATGCCTCAGACGCTTTAAGGAGCACATCTGCTATTGGAATTGATGTGGCTAGTGGAGTTGAATCTAAGGGGAAAAAGGACCCTAAATTAATTAAACAACTTATTCAGACTTTAACCTTAAAATTATGAACTACAAGAAAGCAATTTTTAACAAAGATGGTCATTTTGGAACTTATGGCGGCAGGTATGTGCCGGAACTTCTCGTGCCAATTATGGATGATTTGGCAGACACTTTTTTCAAAGCCATTAAAGACAAGGAATTTTTGGAGGAGCTGAATAATCTTTACAAAAATTATATCGGCAGGCCTTCGCCGCTTGTTCATCTAAAAAACCTATCAGATAAGTTAGGTGGCGCCCAGATTTATTTAAAAAATGAGGGGCTTAATCATACCGGTGCCCATAAAATTAATCACTGCCTTGGGCAAGGATTACTAGCAAAAAGAATGGGCAAAAAACGTATTATTGCAGAAACCGGTGCAGGCCAGCATGGCCTGGCTACCGCTACTATATGCGCTAAATTTGGACTGGGGTGTACTGTTTATATGGGTGCTAAGGATTATGACCGCCAAAGACCGAATGTATTTTGGATGGAACAGTTGGGTGCACAGGTTATTCCAGTTTACGAAGGTGGACAGATTTTGAGAGATGCGATTAATGCAGCCTTGCGTGACCTCATTTCTAATCCGATAGATAGTCATTATTTACTAGGAACAGTTTGTGGACCGCATCCTTATCCTGTCATGAATACATATTTTCAAAGAGTGATAGGAGGGGAAGTTCGTAAACAATTAAAAATTAAACCGGACTACCTTGTTGCTTGTGTGGGCGGAGGTAGTAATGCGATAGGACTTTTTTATGAATTTCTGGATGACAAGAACATTACAATGATCGGAGTTGAAGCTGGCGGGAAAGGAATAAAAAGCAAGAAGCACGCCGCTCGTTTTCAAGGTGGCAGTAAAGGTGTTGCGGAAGGTTTCAAATCCTTCTTTTTGCAAGACGATGATGGTCAGCTAGCTGAAACCCACAGTATTTCCGCCGGACTTGATTATTCTGGTGTCGGACCACAAATGGCTTATTTAAAGGAAAAAGGGCGTATTAAATTTACTTATTCGACGGATAAAGATGTTCTTAAGGCCTATAAAACACTCGCCAAAACGGAAGGTATTTTAGCCGCTCTGGAATCCTGCCATGCAGTGGCGGAAGTTATTAAACTAGCACCGACCTTAAAACCCAAGCAGACAATTGTGGTGAATGGTTCCGGGAGAGGTGATAAGGATTTATTTATTGTCACGAAGGAGCTGAAGGATGAGGGATTTAGGGAATTTCTGAGGGAGCAGGGTTGTACCTTGGTTCCGAAGCTGGATAACAGTTTAACTGAATAGTGGTCGCCGAACCAGGGTACAACCCTGCTCCGTCGATAATAAATTTAAATTATATGGATGAACCAATCAAAAAACACAAACCGATCGACCTAATGACCCACCTCGTTGCAGGCTATCCATCACTCAAAGCGAGTGAAGAACTGGCTTTGGTAATGAGTAAAGCAGGCGCTGATATTTTGGAAATTCAAATCCCCTTCTCCGATCCAATCGCAGATGGGCATGTAATTGCAGAAGCCAATGCAAAAGCCTTGCAGCAGGGTGTGAAAGTTTCAGACTGCTTAAAAATGATCGGACGGCTCAGTAAAAAGGTATCAACTCCAATTTTTATTATGACCTATTTTAATGTCGTTTTTCATTTTGGAGTTGATAAGTTTTGCAAGCTTGCTTCCGAAAAAAATGTTCAAGGATTAATTATTCCTGATTATCCTTTTGATGAGGAAGAAAGCAATGGACTTATAGCCAGCTGTAAAAACCACAGCCTCTCTTTTGTTCCGGTTCTTGCCCCAAACACTCGCCCTGATCGCATGCGGGAGGTTTTGAAACAAGGGAGTGGATTTGTGTATTGTGTTGCGAGAGTGGGAACGACTGGTTCAAAAACTACGATTGATAAAAAGACTATTCAGTATTTAAAAAACGTTCGCAAACTTTCCAATATTCCTGTCGCTGTGGGGTTTGGGCTTTCTGAAAAAGTCCAGATGAAGGCCATTGAACCTTATGCGGATATTGCTGTTATTGGTACAGCGCTAATTAAGCAGTACAAAGATAGACCACTTCAAAAAGGCAAAAAGGCTGTTAGGGAGTTTTTGGGTGGATTATTCTAATCCTTCAGCTGGAGCGTCTATCACCTTTGGATCAGAACCTTCTCCCCACAAATATTGATCTAAAAATGCCTTAAATGCATCGGGGTTGGCTCTTAGTTGCCCTTTAGCTTGTATATGCTGCAAATCAGTAATTTTACCCGTTCGGCTGAGGTGATTTAACATACTTCTTTGAAGCCATGCTGTTAAATTAGCATTGCCGCCAATTTCACCGAAATTTTGTAAGAGTTCCCTGAGAATAAATTTTGCAATATCACTGCCTCCTACTGCTTCTTTAAATATTTCTTCAAATAAAATAACCAATTGCCGATCGTATGGCTCAAGATCTGCTTCGGTAAACTGAATTGGGCCAAATTCTGCTTCCAAATCTGTTTTACTTTCTAAAATTTCCACAAGTGCACTTCTGTCTTTTATGGTTGCCAAAGCGCTTATAAATAATCTTTTTTCGCGACGGGCTGGATCCAGAACATCTGTAAGGACACCACGTACTTCATCGACGGTAACTTCTTGTTCTGTAGCTATTGTATCAAGCTCGGAGTCAGGTGTTGCAACATCTGAGTTCCAAAACGCATCTCTTCTTCGTTTTTCAAATAAGAAAGCATCTAATAGATCCCGATCATCATCATCAAGCGGTTGACTACCTAGTAAATCTTCAGCTTCAGCTGAAAAGTTTAAATCTGGAATTTGTGAAAGCAACATAATAAAAAAGGTTAATGGAGAGTATTTAACCTTATTTGTTGGGAGAAGTCAAGCTTAACTTAACAACTCTTCCAAATCATAACTAAGCACCGTAATATCCCATGGGCGGTTGTTTAGATTAACCTGCGCATCACCGGTATCAAATTCAACTCCATCGAATACCCGGTATTTCATAAAACGGTATTTTGCGTATAGATCCGGGCTGCTTGCTGTAAGTGTTCTGAAGTCTGCGTTGTGCAGGACGTAGTAGACGTAAGTTTCTGCGAAATCCTCAAAAGGATCGCTCATCGCATAACCGGAAACGAAATCTAGATTAGATGAAGTGTTTTTAAGAGTTGTTTCATTCTCCCAGCTAATGCGGTAGAAATCGATACTTGGATCGGTAATGTAAAGAGGGTAATTGCCATCTTTAAATTCACTTATTTCATCCTCATTTTTTTCAACCAAATAACCGTAATCAACGTTATGTCCGGTTTCGTGGATAAGAACAGCAACCAGTTCTTTGATTCCCATATTCACACCGCGCAAAATGACAAGATTATTACCACCAAGACCGCGATGGGCCTGCTGGTTGTAATCGAGAATTATTTTTTCAACAGTTTCAGCATGACTTGATGGTAAAACCTCCATGGCTTCAATAATTTGCTCTTGGAGTGTTGCATTTAAACTAATTTGTGATTCACTAAAATTACGTGCGGAAAAATCCAGCTCTAAACTGGTTTCTTGCTGTGCCACCTCATGGGTTGTGGATTCTGAGGCAGGTTCAGTCGCCATGGCCGAAGTAGTTTTCGGCATGGATATCCAGATAAAGAATGACAGGGCCTGAATTAACAAAAAGAGAGCAAGTGACTTTCGCATGTGTAAGCGGTTAAATTACTCTTTTTGTTTTGATTTTTGCTTTTCTGACTTTGGAGGATAATTCTACAATATTTATTGTTATTTGTCAAGGGTAAATAAATCTTTTTTCTGTTTGTTTTTTTATTGTCTGAATTGTGATTTTTTATGATTAAATGATGGACATGATTTTATATATACAAACACCCTGTAGAGACGTTGCAATGCAACGTCTCTACAGAATAACCGTTTAAACATCATAAGAATCATTTCAATCACATAAATCATAGTTCAGACAATTAGATAAAAAGCGGGTATTCGGGTATAATCTCCAGTGGCAAATTTTTAAAAATATAAGATGTCCATCGCCCGAAAAATCCTCGAAAACACCTTTATCCAGGTTTTAGGAAAACTGATAACAGCAGGACTTTCCGTTGTTGTACTGAAGATTATTTCCAGTTATTTGGGTACAGCCGGTTATGGTGATTACACCACTGTTTACCAGTTTTTGGCCTTTTTTGGTATTGCGGCGGATTTTGGAATATACACGATCACCGTGAAGGAAATGTCGAAGGATGATAAGAAGATTCCGATGATTTTGGGTAATGTGATGGGTCTGCGCACCATGCTAGCCATTTTAACTATGGGGGCGGCGGCAATCGCTGCTTTTTTGATACCAAGCTATGCAGGTACGGTGATTCCGATGGGTGTATTAATCGCGACTCTCGCCACCTTTTTCACGCTTTTAAATGGGACGGTTAGTAGTGTTTTGCAGGTTCATTTAAAAATGCAATTCGCCACAATTGGCCTAGTTCTAGGCAAAATTGTAAGTGTGGCTTATATGGCACTGGTGGCATACGTGCTATTTACAGGTGATTTGGTTTTAGGATTCCAGCACCTTTTATGGGCAGGGGTTTTGGGTAATTTAGTAATGTTCGTAATAACCTCTTATTACGTAACCAGATTTAGTAAGATCACGTATCGCTTTGATTTTGGCTTCTGGAAGAGGATATTTATCACTTCACTGCCATACGGTGTAGCACTTGTGCTTAATACTATTTATTTCCGTCTGGATGTAATTTTACTTACATTAATGCTCCCACATACTGAAGTTTTGGGCAGTAACAGCAACTTTTGCCCAGAGATAATGTGTGGAAATACGGAGGTTGGTTTATATGGTGTTGCTATGCGATTTCTGGAAATGCTTGTGATCATTCCGATTTATTTTATGAATTCTGTTTTGCCTGTAATGACGAGATTTATTGAAGAACAAAGCAAAAGGATTAAGGAATTAATGCAATATTCCTTTGATTTTCTGATAGCAACTGGTATTCCGATTTTGGTTGGAGGATTTATTCTTGCAGTGCCGATTATTATGTTTATTTCCGATCCGGAATTTGTGAGCGGGAATATTTACACCTTTGGATCCGATCTTGCTGTGCGGATTCTGATGTTTGCGATGTTGTTTTCTTTCATCAATGCGTTATTTGGATTTACGCTTGTAGTACTGAATAAGCAGGTAAAACTTATGTTTATTAACGCAGGATGCGTGCTGTTTAATCTTATTGGAAATCTGCTTGTTATTCCGACTTTTGGATTCAGGGGCGCTGCGATGACATCTGTTTTTTCAGAGTTATTTATATTGATATTTACCGCATGGATAGTAAAAAATGCGCTTGGATTCAGCCTGTCTCCAAAAACATTATTTAAGGTTATTTTTTCCTCATTTGTGATGGGGCTGGCTGTTGCGGCTGGTTATTACTGGATGACAGATGTGTGGTTTGTATGGCAAATTGCACTTCTGATTCCGTTAGGCGGTGTTGTTTACGCTATAATGATTTTGGCTACAAAAGCGGTTACGCCGGAGATGTGGCGATTACTTAGAAAAAGTTAATTTTATTGATTTACGATTCCAGATTAGCGAATAGTGATTTAAGATTTTTTAAACAGAAATCAAAAATAAAATCGCTAATCTAAAATCACTATTCGTGAATCGCTAATAAAAAACATGTACAAACAAGAACAAATGTTAAAAGAAAAGGGATTTCAGTGTATCGCCGGAGTGGATGAGGCCGGCAGAGGACCCCTTGCAGGGCCAGTGGTTGCCGCTGCAGTGATTTTACCGAGTGACTACAAACATACAGTCATCAACGACTCAAAACAGCTTACAGCGCTTCAGAGAGAGCAGCTTTTTGTGGAAATAAAGAATGTAGCAATTAGCTATGCCGTAGGGGTCATTAGCCCCTCTAAAATTGACGATATGGGCATTTTAAATGCTACCAAGCTCGCTATGCGCCAAGCCATATTAAAACTCGATCCTACGCCCGATTTTATCCTTACAGATGCCGTTCCGGTGAATATTATGGATATTCCTCAAATGCCAATAATAAAAGGTGATCAAAAGGTTTTTAGCATAGCCGCAGCCTCAATTATTGCAAAAGTTCATCGAGATCATTTGATGGCCAAATATGACAAAAAATACCCCAATTACAGTTTTGGGGATCATATGGGATACGGGACTGAGGTACATATGAGCGCCATTAAAAAACATGGACCGTGCCCTATTCACAGACTTACTTTTTCGCCGTTTTCCGGATAAATTCGCTAACGCTGTGGATTCGCCCTATCGGGCGTGGATGCGCTTCGCTGTGGATGTAATAAGTATACTGAATTTAACCACAGGCGTTAGCCGAATCAACAGTCCCGTAATCGGGACGCATCCACAGCGTTAGCGAATTTATTATTGGTTAATATCATGCGGTACTAGTTTTTCCCGTTCATGCATTCCGCCTTCTTTCCACATTTTCAGCTCATAAGTAATATCCCCATATATTTTTTCCATTCCATTCTGCAAATGATGGTCACATTCTTCCCCTTCTAATTCATGTAAAGGTGCTGCGTTATCTACGTAGATAGTTAGATGGTCGTTCTCGAATTTTAATTCTTTTACATGAGACTGAACCAGATTGCTGGTGTGGGTATTTGTAATTGCTTCTGCGAAGGTTTTGATTTTTTGTTCCATGGGTTGTATTTGTTTAAGTGCCTTTGTACTATAGCAAATGGACCAATGGAGATTCAATACAAAAAAAGCCCGACTTACGTCAGACTTTTTTGGTGGGCGCTATAAGAGTCGAACTTATGACCTTCTGGGTGTAAACCAGACGCTCTAACCAACTGAGCTAAGCGCCCCTGTATTTGCCAAAAGAGATTATCAAAAAAGAATAATACTTGCAAGATCTTCTTTACAAAAAGATGTATTTCAATAAAAATAGATAGGCAAAATCCTAACGTGGGGCCATCGTCTAGTGGTTAGGACTTCGGATTCTCATTCCGGCAACAGGGGTTCGATTCCCCTTGGCCCTACCATTTATTTTTAATGGGGACGAATGGCTAATATCTTCTACAAAATCATTGCCAGGAACTTAGGAAGAGTTCCCAAGAAAAATGAATATATTGAAATAGATACCGATTATGCCCTGGTGCATGACGGTACTTTGGTTTTGACCAGGTTACAATTTGAAAAATTTAATACCAAAAAGGTATGGGATAAGGATAGGATAATAGTTGTTTTTGATCATATTGTTCCGGCAAATAACATTAAAACTGCCAATCTGAACAATCTTTCGAGGGAATTTGTAAAAAAGCATAAAATAAAAAACTTTTTTGAAGGAGGAGATGGTATATGTCATCAGGTTGTTTTGGAAGAAGGCATCACTTCTCCAGGAGATATTCTTATGGGAGCTGATTCGCATACTGGTACAGCTGGTGCGATTGGTGTTATGGGGATTGGTATCGGTGCCACTGATATGGCGTATATTTTTGCGACGGGGAAAACGTGGCTTAAGGTTGTACCTGCAGTTCTTATTAAATATAAAGGAAAACCTAAGCCAGGAGTTGGCTCAAAAGATATTATTTTTGCGACTATTAAAAAAATTGGCGTTGATTTTGGCAATTACAAATTTATAAGCTATCAGTCAAAAGATCATGATTTTTCTATGGATGATCGGGCGGTTTTTTGTAATCTGAGTGTGGAATATGGCGCCAAATCAGCTATATATGAAGACGCCAAACACCCTTATCACAGTGACAGTGATGAGGATTTTGATGAAGTTGTGGAAATTGATCTGGCTAAAATCAAGCCACACTTAGTGGAGCCTTATACCTTGGCTGATGTTAAAGCTGTTGATGAAAGAAAAAAGAAAATTCCAGTTGATGTTGTTTTTGTTGGAACATGTGCTGGGGGGAGGTTGAGTGATATCGAGGAATTTGCAAAAGGCATAAAAGGCAAAGTGAAGAACCCAGGCACACGTGTTATTGTTGGCCCTGCTTCGAAGAAAGTTTATAAGGATGCGATGAAAGCAGGTTATTTTGAAAAGATTATAGATTTTGGTGGAACGGTTCTTTCTCCAGGTTGTGGGCCGTGCCTTGGCTTACATAGCGGTGTACTGGGAGATGGTGAAGTGTGTGTGAGCACTGGGAATCGGAATTTTAAAGGGAGGATGGGGAGCACGGAAGCTAAGATATTTTTAACGTCACCAGGCCTAGCCGCAATTAGTGCTGTAACAGGAAAAATATAAAATAATGACGGACTACAAACTAATCACCTTTGGCGACAATATAGATACCGATTTAATTATAAGCGGTAAATACTTGCGCTCATCTGATTTTGATTCATGGAAGGATCATGTTTTTGAGGCTATTGACCCTAAAATTGCACCTAAGCTTGGCCCAGATCATGTGATTGTTGGAGGGCATAATTTTGGCTGTGGATCCTCGCGTGAGCAAGCTACTTGGGCTATTAAAAATACAGGTGTAACTGCTGTGATTGCAAAATCTTTTGCCCGTATCTTTTTTAGAAATGCAATTAACATTGGCTTAAAGGTTTTTATTGCTCCCAATCATAAAATTAAAGATGACGGTGGCAAGATTACATTGGACGAAAAAGGGGGTCGCATCATTTATGGTAAAAAGGAATATGCATTTGAACCTTATCCGGATTTTATAAATGAAATTATTAGAAATGGAGGCTTAATGAATTATTTTAATAATAAAAAACGTGCCTAAAAGATATAAAATCGCCGTTATCCCCGGAGATGGAGTTGGTCCGGAAGTTATGAATACACTTTTGGAAATTTTGCAGGTATTAAATTTGCCTTTGGATTTTGAGGAATTTGTAATAGGTGAAAAGCAATATCTAAAATCAGGGACTTCGCTTAGGGATGAAGATTTTGAGGAATTAAAGAAATGTGATGCCATTCTTTTTGGCGCTTTATCAACGCCGTCTAAGGATTATCCTAATTATAAAAGTGCTATTTTGGGCTTGCGGAAGGGGCTGGATTTACATGCCAACATAAGGCCTATAATCAACAAAAAGAAGAATATAGATATTTATGTTTTTCGTGAGAATACTGAGGATCTTTATAGCCAGAAGGAATTTTTTAGAAAGCCGGGGGAGGAAGCTGTAGCGGAAAAAATTATTACAAAACAGGCTACGGAAAAAATTGTTGATTCCGCAATTGATTTCTTCCGAAAAAATAAGCGGAAAAAAATGACCATTGTTCATAAGGCAAATGTGCTGAGGACGTCAGATGGGTTTTTCCGTGATATATGCAGGGAGCATTTGGATAAAGAAAATATTCCATATAATGAAGAATACGTAGATGCTTGCGCTTACAAATTAATTAAATTCCCGGAAAATTTTGATGTGATCGTTACCTCTAATATGTACGGAGATATTTTATCTGACCTGGGTGGAGCGTTGGTGGATAATCTTGGAATGCTTCCAAGTATCAATAAAGGCGAGGAACACAGCCTTTATGAACCAGTTCACGGTTCAGCGCCAGATATTGCGGATAAAGATATTGTGAATCCTTATGCAATGATTCTTTGCGGGGCTTATATGCTCAGTGACCTTGGTTTTGAAAAAGAGTCAGAAAGAATTTTCAAACTTATAGACGATTTCGTTGAAAAAGATATAACGGCTATATCAGTTGGAGGGAAATATAAAAACTCAGAGATTGGGGATAAGTTTAAAGAAGCCTTGAAAAATAAATAACCAAATTCCAAGCACCAAATACCAAACAATACCCAATGATCAAATTTCAATGATCAAAATAAATGTCGAATAACGATTAAATGAATACATTCTAAATTCAATATTCGATGTTCGACGTTCGATATTAAAAAGTTTGGAATTTAAATATTGTAAATTAGAATTTGTTTGGGATTTGGAATTTGTGATTTGGAAATTTTACATTTAAACATATCTGCTTTTAAATATATCTATCTTTTTCCCTTCTTTTAGATCTTTTAATGCCTTTTTAGTTTTTATATCTGTAATTGATATTTTATGCTTTTTTGCTAAAAATTCTATATTTGCTTTTCCGCTATGCTTCCCAAGTGCGATCTGCGTTTCTCTACCAATATCTTGTGCAGGAAAAGGAGAGTATGTTGCCTCATCTTTAAGAAGGCCTTGTACATGGATTCCTGACTCATGGGTAAAGGAGTGTTTGCCACATACTGCTTTAATGTGTGGCCTAGGTATTTTCGCTATTTTATAAAGTGCTTCTGTAAGTTCATGCAGTTTTTCAAATTTGAAATTAAACTGATAGTTGTATTGGTATTTTAGGATAGTAATTAATTCCTCAAAACTTGCATTCCCCGCTCGTTCACCAATGCCACATAAGGAAGTATGAGCCCTGCTGGCTCCAGCCTCAATGGCTGCTAATGTATTGGCTGTTGCAAGGCCATAATCATTATGACAATGAGCAGCAATTTTTATCCCAGGATACATCTCGCACATCATTTTAATAAAAGGTGTCATAGATGATGGGGTCATTACTCCCAATGTATCTGCAATTCCTATAGCATCAGCTCCTGCCTCTACCGCAACATCATATATTTTTTTCAATCTTGCAATTGGTGTTCTGGTTGCATCTTCACAGCCAAACCTTACATATAGCCCTAAACTTTTTGCGTAACGCACTACCTCATTCACCCTTTCCAGGGCTGTATCTAATTGAATTCCCAATTTCTTTTCCAATAATAATTCGGAAGAAGGAATAAAGGTTACAATATATTTTGCCCCAGACTTTACGGCTAAATCTATATCCTCTTTTTTAAGACGACAAAAGGCATATATTTTTACCTGCGGATAAGATGTAATAATTTCCTGCAATGTTTCAAACTCTTCTTGAGATGTGGCCGGGAATCCCCCTTCAATCATGGTAATTCCAAAATCCACCATTTTCTCGACTAGCAGGAGTTTGTCCTTCATGGTGAAATGCACGTTGGGGTGCTGTTCTCCATCCCGCAGTGTCACATCATAAATGTCTATATTTTCCGGAAGACTGACAGGGGTTTCTCTAAAGATGGTGTTTTGATATGTTGGATCAAACATAGGCTAAATAATCATATCGGGTTATATATTACCTGCATTCAGCAAAAAAGCTAATTATAAAATTTTATTATGATATTGACATTTCAAAAAAGAGTGATACAATTACACTCTGAATTCTAAATCTCAATAACCATGAGAAAAAGAACTGACTTAAGCAAATGGGGTGCTGATGAAGCTGAAAAATATGCAGCCGCAAAACATGGCCCAGATGGAGCAAGATTTCTTGATCCTCATTTATATGCATTGATGTCCCGAAATCGTTTGGAAGGTACTGATTTTGCCGATCTTGGAACAGGTGCAGCTCCTTGGGCATATCATGCCTTAATGCAAGGCGCAGATCATGTAGCAGGTTTTGACCTAAGTCCAAGCATGCTTCAGCAGGCAAGAAAGCGTTTGGGTAATGATTCTGGATTTTTACCTCGTAATGCTGAATTAATAGAGGCTGATGTAGCTCACATGCCTTGTAATAATGAATCTTTTGATTCCTCCGCCAGCGTAAATGTTGGATGTAATTTGCCACCATCAACATTTGCTGCACATTTTAGGGAAGCTTTTAGAATTACGAAACCTGGTGGGAATTTTACTGTTGCGGCGCCTATTTCTTTACTAACAACTTTTACAGGAGATGATGAAGTAGAGGATGTACAGACTCAAATTGATAGGGCTTGGGAAATAAAGGAAGGTAATGTAAAAGAGGTTATCGGTCAGGTAAGAGGTGTACTTCGTGCAACGTTTATACTTGATCCAAAAAGCGGTAAACCGATACTTGTTACTGAAGAAAATAGTGATTTAGTGGAAAATGGCGATCCGATTCTCAGAATCATTCCGGGGCTTGTGGTGGATAATAATTTTCATACTATTCAGGAATACAGAGAAGAAGCATTAAGAGCAGGCTGGAACATTCGTGCATTAATAGATGAATGTTTTCGAAATGAGCAGGAAAGAGCCGATCATAATTTATCAGAAGAAAATCCGGAAAATAGGCTGGGGCCAGAATACGTTGGTAACCCGCCATTTCTTTTGATGGATTTGAAGAAAGAGTAATTTATTATCTACCAGTCTGATCCCACACAACTACATTCTCTTCAAATTTTCCATCCCCGTCTGCATCAGTCCTACTAACTCCAAAATAATAAGTGCGATCCGGAGCTGTGCACTCTACAATAACTTCTGGACGTGTTTTTGGTGGAGAATAAAACTCATGATTTCCAGTTCTTGTGCATCCATTATAATCTTTACCCATTGCAGTAAGGGTATCTTGTACTTTTGTAATAGCCGGATCAGGGCCAGTACTGCCGCAACAGCCAGTAAAAGCAATTGAGCCCAATGCCATAGTTGCCCATTTTCTTACACTCGCAATAAGACCAGTTTTTGGACTATCTGATATTCGTTCGCTTGATGGTATTCGGTTTGATTTTTCAGTCATAATATTGCTTATCTTTCACTATCCACACCCTCATTAACAATCAGACCTTCCACGTCCCCATCCCCGTTATAATCTCCTAAATTAATTCCATAATAATGAGTGTGATCGGGGCCTGGGCATTCTACAAAATGCTCTGCCTCTTGTTTGTTTTGTTCGTCGTCAGAGAATGGATTGTATGGAACCTCTCTACAGTTATATTTGGTATCATCTTTACCTTCTCTTCTCAGGTCCTCTTCTGCTGCATCAACAACTGGATCCACGCCTTTGTTTTTGCAACCAGCAGCTAATAGTAAAGGTGCCATAAGAACCATCATAGCTAAAATTCGACTCCTGCTTATAGCGGACATGAAGCCGTTTGGGATTCTTTCTGAAGCTTTGTTTACTTCCAATTTTGCCATGCTATGGGAGGTAAATTTTTTAGTCGAAAGCAACTACACTTGCATAATCTGGGTTTCCATCTCCATCTGTATCCATAAGATCCATTCCAAAATTTCTGGTTCGATCTGCTGATGCACATTCTATAACTTCATCTGGTTTAATTGCTGGGAATGGATTTTCTTCAGTTCTTTTGCAATTATAGCTAGAGGGATCTCCACCTGTTTGAGTTATAAATTCATTTACTGCTTCCATGCTTGCATCTGAATTGCCTTTACACCCTGGCAACAAAGCCAATGCAGAAATCATTAACAATCTCATGCTATCAGCAATTATACCTCGTGAACATAGCGGGGCGTATGATTCATTTGAATTTTTCATAATATTGGAGGGCTAATAAAATTAAATTTTCAATTTACAATTTACAATTTTCAAACTTAATTATAAATAATTAACGACTGCCATCACTTGTTACTACTACTCTTCCTTCTCCATCAGCAAATCCGTTTCCATTTCTATCTGCCAATTCTACTCCTAAAAATTTATTTCCCAATTCAGGACTTGTACACTGTACCCATCCATCTCTTGGGTCATCTATATCTCCTTTGTAATATACAGGGCATGGAGGCATTGTTGGATTTGGATTGCTATCAGGCAGATTTTGAGTTATATCTGGACGATTACATTCGAATTCTACGCATGTAAAAGTTGATGCCTCGTCACCATATTGGCTTTTTAGATATTTTTTAGCTGTGATTATGCTTGGATCATCGGCACAGCCAGCAAGCATGATAGGTATCAATATTGGTGATAGTCTAATAGCCAGCCTTGTAGCATTAACAAGATCTGTTATTGGATTATCCGCTAAACGTTCAACGAATGAACGATTTGATGCTTCTGGGTTAGGCATAATAAGGAGGGTTATTGGTGGAGATTATATATTGTTTTTTATTTTTTGTCAAATTTTTGTTTGACAAATAAATCCGTTTTGTTATAATCTATTCTTGTACTCCCTAATTTTTATAAATATGGTTCACGCACCATCAAATACTGGCCTTCATGAATTATATGAAGATGAAAATGATGAAGTGGCAAAGCTTCTTGATGCAATACGCCGGAAGAGCGACGGTTTAGAGGGAGAAATTTTCGGGCTGTATGATGATTTAAAAGCAGAGATAGTTGATTCTGCAATTAATGGAGTGCAGGACACAAGATCTGCCTTATTGTTTCTGTTTGCCGGTATCGCAGGATATGAACAAAAGATTGCCGATAAAGTTAATGCATGGGCTGACAAAAAACAAATTCCAAAGGGGCATCTATTACGAGATGATGTTATAGGCTATCTTCGCAGCAGATTGATGTGTAATGTAATTTCGAGAATATTTGAAAATGACCCCATAGAACCATTAAGAGATACCGATGAGGATTCTGTCAGTTTAGATACTCATTAAATTTAAAAATAAAATAAACAAATGCACACAAGAATAATACTTGAAAGGTATGTCGATAAGATTGTAGCGGAAGGCTACACTGAAGCCTTTGTTCGGCCTTTCCGGGAAAGAGTGGCTGATATTTTTACTGAAGGACGTGAAGCAATTCCAGATGGAGAAGTTGATAAAATATTTAAAGAGTGCCCTGATTTAGCTGCTGATTTTAGAATGAGGTATTGTCTATTTTACGACCGGAGAGCTTGTGAGCAGTTGGGGAATACATAATCAGTCTGGAGTCGGGAGTTTTTTTATTGGAGATTGTTTTTGATATGTTAAAATAAATACGAAATTAAAAATAAAATCATGGCTAAAACTTCAGACGACATTAACGTCTTAAAAAACTTACCTGAGATTAAGATCTGGGGTGAGGGTCTTGAAGATATTTACGAACTCAAGAACTACAAAGGTAAATTTGTAATTACCGATGATGGAAAATTTATCGCAAAAGTTCTACCTAGATCAGATTACAATAAGGCTGAACTTTTTCATGACAAGATTCTCGAAGAGCTTGGCGTAAAAAATCCTACAAGTGCTGAAATGAAAAAGGTGGTAGTAGGTGGAGGTAAAATTGAAATTGAATTAATTGGGGATTATGTGGAATGTCGGCTTTATGGTGTAAGTCAGACTTATGGCTCATATGACGCTTCCGATATCGATCAGGCAAAAATGGAACGGGCTATTGAAGCCGCTTTACACCTTGGTATGATGCCTATTTTGGTTGTACCGGATTTTGAAAAAATGACTGCACAAGCATGATTGAGATAGAAAAAGCTGTGGGGGCTTTTCATTTGAGGTACTAATTGTCTGAACTGTGATCCGCCGCGGCGGATGATTTTTATGATTATTTAAACGGTTTTTCTGTAGAGACGTTGCATTGCAACGTCTCTACAGATGTTTGGTATATTATAAATCATGCCTATCAGTACAATCATAAAAAATCACAGTTCAGACAATAAAAATCTGTTATCATACAACCATGTTAAAGTTCCTCAAAAATCTAAAGGAATCCGGTGACTGGAAAACTATCCTCTTCCATTCATCCTGGGCGTTGACGCTTACCTCCGGGATAAGTTATTTTTTCGGGTTACTTCGGGACCGGATTTTTGCGCATGAGTTTGGGCTTTCACGGACATTGGATATTTATAATGCGGCATTTGTAATCCCGGATATGATGCTTGGGGTTCTTGTGGGAACGGCCTTATCTGCTGCATTTGTACCGATTTTTACCAAGCAGTATGACATAAAAAAATCACTGGGATATCAGTACGCCCATCAGATAATTACGTGGTCACTTGTTGTGCTGGTGCTGGGCGGGATAATTGTTGCGATCACACTACCGCTTTATGCCCACCTGCTGGTTCCCGGTTTTGAGGGTGAGGATTTGCAGAAATATATTTTACTTACGCGAGTAATGCTTATTTCTCCAATTCTTTTTGCGATCAGTAATTCGTATGGACGGATTCTGATTAGTGTAAAGGAATTTTTTTGGTATGGGCTATCCCCTGCCCTTTATAATATTGGAATAATAATTGGAGTTATATTCCTGGTACCGAAGTTTGGGATAGTTGGACTTGTTTTTGGGACACTTCTGGGTGTGATGCTGCATCTTTTAAATAGATTTTTGCCGCTTAAAAGGAAAAAGTACGCATTTAAAAATAAAATTGATTTTACTTTTTCACCTGAGATTTTTGAAACGATTAAATTAATGCTGCCAAAAATACTGCAATACACAATGTGGTTCATTATGCTTATGGCTTTTACAAGTATCGCGAGTAATTTACCGGAAGGCAGTGTTACAGCCTATAACTACGCCCGTAACTTCCAGAGCCTGCCTGTGAGTTTATTGGGGATTGCGATTGCGATGGCTATGTACCCCGTGCTTTCGCATGATGCCGGTAAGGGCAATTACAAAAAATTCCGCCGTGATTTTAAGAGGAACAGTATAAGATCGATGGTTTATACAACACTCGCGGCTATAGCCTTGGCAATACTGAGCAAACCGGTTGTCGGGTTGCTTTTGGGTGGCGGGCAGTTTAGCCAGGCGGACATCAATTTATTAAGTGGTGTGCTTGTTGTTTATTGTTTCGCCGTTCCTCTGGAAAGCCTTATGCACGCGTACCACAGGGCTTATTACTCACTCCGAAATACCATCATCCCAGGCTTTTTGCATGCGGCGATTATTTTGGGGACGATTATATGTGCAAAATACCTAGCTCCGATAATTGGGATATATGCTATCCCGGTTAGCTTTGGAGGAGGACTTGCTATTCAGATTGCGGTATTGGCTACGGTTTTTCCGATGTTGTTGAAAAAGCGAGAGGAGAGTTTAAATTAATGTTTTCCGACGGAGCGGGGTTGCACATTTATTGATGACGGGTGACCTCTGACAGAGCGGGGTTGCACCTTGGTTCGTTTCCGACGGAGCAGGGCTCTGCCCTGGTTCGTTCGGCCTATATCTCCATGCTCGTTCGGCCTATATCTCCATGCTATCAATCTGAATCCCCCCTTGCTTACCATTCTCATACCAACTAGCTGACGACCACTTCCACTCCTCGGGGTATTCAACATATTTCTTTTTAACTGGATTATTGTGTATGTAATTTAGTTTTTGCTCAAAAAAATGATCTGTAACAATTAATTGAGGCTTGTTGCTTTTTCGCCAAAACTCAAAGTGTCCATCCTGGAATTTAAATAAATCAAGAATTTCCGGTTCGGTTTCTCTAATATTTTTTAATAATTCTCTTGCTGTATATGATTTAAAGCGTCGTATAAAACCACTCACGTCTGGTGACTGAATAATAA
The DNA here is from genome assembly GCA_018813295.1 of Patescibacteria group bacterium. GTDB lineage: Bacteria > Patescibacteriota > Gracilibacteria > UM-FILTER-43-11 > UM-FILTER-43-11 > JAHJBZ01. Next base: position 81,806 of record JAHJBZ010000002.1, read on the forward strand.
GATGTAAATGATTCAACATAAAGACATAGGCATATATTTTTAATCCCATGTTTCCTTGGCAATATATCAGTGAATTTGCAAGAATATTCCACCGATTATGTCGGTCAAATATTTTAGCCCAATAATTCACCGTCATGGTAATGAAATATGTTTGATCGTTAAATTCTTTATTTACTCTTAATGTAGGCATAATACAAAAATTCAATTAAATACTTAGGTTGAATACCTTATCATACTTAGATAATTGATAAAAGAGGTATGAACAAAGCCGCCGACTCCCGCTCAGCGGGGCTCCGTCGTTTAGGCAGTCGCTGATTCCCGCCCTAGCGGGGCTCCGTCGGGAGGTAATTTGAAAAACAGTCGCCGACTCCCGCTCAGCGGGGCTCCGTCGATTGGGTTTTGAATGATGGGCGCCGAACCAGGGCAGAGCCCTGCTCCGTCGATCAGTCGTTTACTTAGGTTTCACAACAATAATCTTCTTAGCCCCTAATGTTATATCCTCATCGTGCCATTCATGCATAGCGGAGATGATTGTTCGGTATGGGTAAATAAAGTTTTCTCCGCGCTTTGTCCCAACATCGTTTGTTATGAAATTTTCCTCATCGTAGCCCTTAATAACCAACATGTGATAGTAAGGGCCTTCGCCTGAATAAAAGGGATTCCCCAGCTCCCTACCGGCAAATGGTGCGATTATTACATTACCCTCTGCAAGTTCATTTTTCATATCTTCGACTGATATGTCATTCAAAATTAGAAAATTAGAAAATTCAAAATTACTCTCTAACATTCGCACTGTCTGACTTATATCTGTGTGCTCATATGAACCATAATTTTCAATTTCCCAATCAACGAGTTTGTAGACTTCTTCTTTGAACTTTTCTTTTGTTAAATCCTGACCAGTTGCATAGTAGTATGCCAAAATAACGGACGCTTCTTCACACGCTTCCTGCCACGGCATTCCCCAGTTGGCATCGGGGGCTTGGGGGTAAAAGGGGACGTTTAAATTTATTTCAGATGGTGGCTCGGTTGCTGGACTAGTTGTTGGACTTGTTGGTGGACTAGTTGTTGGACTTGTTGGTGGACTAGTTGTTGGACTTGTTGGTGGACTAGTTGGTACATCACTCTTAAAATCTGCCTCGTTTGGAGCGCAGGAAGTTAGAAGCAGGAGTGCGATGATAAAAACTGCTCTTTTCATGACTAATCAACCTTTTCCGCAGTAAATGTGCCACTTGTTCCGCGAACATTGTGAACCCAGGTGCCGGTTACATGCGTGTCGTCTGTAAAGGTACCTGTGAATGTTGTACTTTGGTTTACGGCTTTTATGATGACGCTGTCACCATCCATTTCATACAAACCGAATTCTTCGGAAAGCGGTGTGGTTTGAGTGAATTGAGGAGTTACAATAGTTGCACTTATGGAATCAGCAGTACCGACACAGAAATCTCCGGTGTCGGTTCCATCCGCATTAAATACACCTGTTGTAATAATCGTTCCTTCATCACTAGGAAGGCTGACCTCCCATGTTCCGATTAGTTTACATGGACCGGCAGCAACCGGTTCTTCTTCAGCAGGTTCTTCGACTGTAACATCTTCAGGCTCGGTTGGTTCAGGTTCTGGTTGCTGAGCTACGCAGCCGCTCAGCAAGGCAAAGGAAAAGGCAAAGGCAAAGGTTGAAGTTAATAATTTGTGCATGAGTTTTTTGTTAAAAATATATTAATTAAAGTTCCACTGTAACATCCTCAACTTTTTCATTTGTGGAAGAATCAAAAAGTCCAATGCGAAGGGTTTTGTTATCCAGCCATTCAATATCGCTATACAATCCTCCATAACCAACCTGACCTTTAACGAGCAAACCTTCTTCGTTAGAATAAAGTTCAGATGAAGTTTGAGTGATGAAGTCGTAAACATAAACAACTTCATCTTCTACCCAATAAAAACGAGTTTGATCTGTATTTAAATTAGGGCTTTGGTTACTTTTACTATACCTTGGATCATCTGGATGAACATCGGAACGCACGGAATCCAAATAATTAACATCAAGAATATGTGATACTTTTTCTCCATCAAAAGTTGAAAGAGAATATGTACTATCAAGACAAGCTCTATTTTGCTCTCCTTCGCATATTCCTGAAGATAAAATCACGTAATCCGCTCCTAAAGGGCGCGCGGCAATGCCGAAATCAACATCTTCAAAAATGATGATCTCTTCTCGCTCATCGGTAATTTTAATGAGATGCCTCCCAACTAAGGCATAAAGTTCATCATTAATAATAAAACTATCAAACAAACCAGGACCGTGCTTAGGGTTATAAAGTTTATTTTCATCATAATCCCATTCCCATGGGTAATACTCTTCGACTGGCTCTTCAGCAACTTCTACATCTGACTCATCTGTAACTGTCTCTTCGACTGCAAGATCTTCTGGTTCGCTTGGTTCTGGTTCTGGTTGTTGTGCAACGCAACCTACCAAAAAGATTAATGGGATTAGGAGGAGTAGGGTTAATAGTTTTTTCATAGTCGTTTAGTTAGTTAGACGTGAGGCATTATACGTGGTTTTTTACCATGAAAGCAAAATTACTTTGACTTTTAGTATCTTCTAGTTATAATTTTCTTCGCGCGGGGCCATCGTCTAGTGGTTAGGATATCAGGTTTTCATCCTGACGACAGGGGTTCAATTCCCCTTGGCCCTACCAAGAAAATGCGTTTGCCCGCCGTAGGCGGATATGCGCATTTTCTTAATAACTTTTAACAAAAGCAAAAATAAACTATAATAACGATCCATTAATTTAAAAATATGACCAAAGTTGATCTAAAAAGCACAGAAGTTACTGCAAATTCTCCACAAAACCCTGAAGCTAATATCGTTTTAGGCGGGCGAGGCAGGATTACCAGCTTACTGATGGCTGGGGCTATGGTAATTGCACTTGGCGGTAATATCAGCTGCATAGATAAAACCGATGATGATACGGATGATGCGGGGCTGGATGATGACAGCGGGGATGATGATACAGTTAATGGTGATGATGATAGTGCGGGAGATGATGATAGCGCAGAAGCTCCGGATACAACTCCTCCTGAAAATCCAGTTATTACACCAAGCACAGTTCAGGTTGGTCCTGAGGATGACTGTTTTGAAGTAAGCGTAAGTGTAGATACTGATACCACAAAAGTTAAGATATACGATAATGACGGTGATTTGGTAGATACCATTGTCGTTCCTCAAGGTTCAACTGACTTTCAATTAACCGTAGACCATGATCCAGGTACAGAAGGCTCATACACCTTTACCACCGTTGATGCTGCTGGTAACGAAAGTGAAGGAACTGCGGTGCCGGTGGAGGTGATTTATGAGGTGCCTACTATTAGTGATTTTACAATTGACACACCTAATGGTGAAATATGGTCAGATTGGGAACATGATGTACATGTAGAAACTGCTGATGCGGAAAGTTTTCAAGTTATTCTAGAGGCAGATCAAGATGCAGGCACTACTACTCCTGCGTCAGGTAGTGTCAATCCGGATGGAACTATTGATTTTACTTGGGATACAGCGCCCACAGGAAGTCTAGAGGTAACTATGAAAATAATACTAACCGGCCCTGGGGGAACTAAAATTCTAGTTACTGATTGTCAGCTAAATTATCCTTGGGATGGCCAGTGGGAGGTAATCGATGGTGAATAAAAAAATATTTTTAAAAACCCTGCAAATTTGCAGGGTTTTTTGTGGATTAATTTTATTTGTGAAAAATTAATACATATTTGACTCACTTCCTAAAATCAAACCTTCTTCTACCCTCCCCCCTATTCCGCTATTGCGGGATAGAGGGGGAATGGCTCTTATTTAACACTATTAAAATAATTCTCAACGCCGCCCATCCCCTCATGATAACCAGCGTGAGATGTGTCGTAATTATTTTCAATTAAAGATATAAAGCAATAACCTTGATTTAACATAGACTCCATTTCTTTTGTAGAAATATTGTAAGTTACATCATATCCATTTACATTAATACCGACTTCTTTTAAACCAAATTGGCTTATAAGAGATTTGTATGAATCTGTAGTAGCCCCTGGGTTTACAGCATTAAAAAAACTGCTGTTTGTTTTTTTAACAAAGAATGCAATAGAGTCTTTTTCTTTTTTATACCCCAAATTCACAAGAGGTAAAAGTTTATTCTTATGCGTAAAAGAACTTTTATTTTGCACGAACATAGAGGCATCGAATATATTTGTATATAAAGTACAATTACTTTTTACTAAATTATCTAAGTCTTCGGGGTTTAAATTATATTCATCTAAATCTCCTCCTTGATCTGTTATTTCAAAAACTTCATCTTCTAATATATCTTCAACTGTGTCGTCAGAAAAAATTAAAATTTGTGAATCAAAAAGCGTTGTTCCACCTGGTTCATCTTTTATAAGAACTCTGTAAAAATCTTTTTGCAAGAAATCAGGAACAAATAAGTGCCAAGGTTTGTATGGGTTTTGTGGTGTGCATGACACCTTTATCATTTCATCAGAACGATCTATTTCTCTGAAATTATCACATTTTTCAATCCAGATAGCTTTGGCTAAATTTAAACTTTTTCCAGTGAAGGTAAAAACTGTTTTTGTGCCACCAATTGCCATAACTGGCTCCATATTATTCACCCTAACTCCATAATCTACCGTAAAAGATAGCGGATATGAATAACTCGCACTCTCTGATGTAAAGTTGGTATTAAATGTATACATTCCGTTAACTCTTTTTCTATTTTCTCCTTTTACAGTATGAGGTAGGCGACAGGAGAATTCTCTGTAAGATGGGGTTATTTTTGCATAAGAGAGATTGCTGCATAAAGGTAAATCAAATTCTAAATCGCCAGGGATATTTTCCCCTTCTACAATAAATTGAGTTGTTTTGTCTGCAAGTGGGTTTACAGCTTCAGCTTTTGCAATCATTGGCTCAGGAGTTTTATCTCCAGAAATAATCTCAACCTGAAAGTTAAAATCAGGTTTGCTACCGGAAGAGAATCTTATAAAGCCAGATTTCATTCCCGTTATGCTGCTCATATTGCATGAGAACTGCTGTTCGTCGGGTTCTTTTTTTAACCAATTCATATTACTGCATCCGGGGAGCGTTACAGCTAAATCATCCGTAAGACTTTCCCCTTTAATGGTAAAAATTTGCTCTTCACCAGCTTGTACAATAAGCGGAGAAAATGAATGAATGGCGGATGGGCTATATACAAGGCTATATGGAACTTTGCCCCTATATTTTGCCCAATGGTTGGTTGGGTCATACATTAGGGTGGTAGAATAGTACTCTTTGTATTTCTCTCTCAAATCCACAAGATTGGTATATCTTTCCTTTCCAACTAATGGCTCTGTAAGTACAGCATTTGTATTTTTATCATTCGTTTCAAAATGCAAATGAGGGGCTTCATTTTCTACTTGTACATCAATATTATTTTCCCAATTGCATACTTGTCCATATGTAGATCCTGTAGCACCTAAAAGCCCAAGGATTTGCCCTTTTTGTACCTGCTGCCCCGCCTCTACTGCAATTGTGCCCTCCAGCATATGTGCGTACCAGGTGTAAGAACCATCAGGATAGCCTACACGCACAACATAACCATAACCTTGATTTAACTCTTTATCACTCTTAGGGTATTTTACTGCTAAAACCTGACCAGATTTTGTAGCAAGTATGGGTGCTCCAATGCTATAACACTGATGGCCGAAATCCTTAGTTGCAGGCCTATTTGTATCTTTCATTTGAAAATCCAAAGAGTATTTGGATTTTTCACTAGCATGAGTAGGGCTACGATCATACCCATTAATAATAAAAATTCTATCTTTTGGAACAGGAAAAACAAAATCCTCCGCGTAAGCAGGTAAAAAAATAATGGATACAAAAAAGAGGGCTAAAAATAATCGTTTCATGTTTTATTCGTTTATAAAGCTAAACCCTTTTAGCACCCGCATCATTAAATCGCATTCTGGGTAACGTGCACCATCCTGACTAATACCATAAAGTGCTCCATCCCCTTGTATTAGGATATTGGGCTGATAGCCAAACATCTCTTCTTCATAATGTTCGATATATGCTTCTTTGTTAATATCCGGGTCTTCAATTTTTTCTAGCTCATGACGTACAAGAGTATAAGCTATTTTATATTCTTCTGTTTCGAATTCTTTTTCAAAATTTTCAAATGATTCTTGAGCTGTTTTTTCATTATCAAGTCTATAAGTAAAAGCAAAACAATCGGTTTCATCATTGAATTTTTCAGATATAGTTACTTGTTCAGGTTGTAGTTCCCACGTAGAAACACCAAGTTCACTAGGCAAATCCAATTTATAACCGTCTTTGTAATGAAATAGGTAGACCCTTGTTCCATCTTCCGAATATTGTTTTTCCACATCTTTTGTTGGCAGTGCTTGTGGATCCCATGGCAACTTATCTTCCCTCACATAAAAATCCTCAGATTTTGGGGTGGGGCTATAGATATAGATGTTAAATATTTGGACAAGTGAAGGTATTGCCAATAAAAGTACGACAATAATTACCCAAAATAATGGTTTTTTGTAGAGTGGTTTTTTCATAAAAAAATTGAAATTTATAAATTTGTATACACAAAAAAAGTACTGCCAAACGAAGTGATTGGCAAGTAAATAGCTGTAGGAACGGGAACGACAACCTTCTTAAAAAATCGATTCATAGCTAAGAAGGTTAGTGAGGTTAATTATTATTCACTATATTTGTGCATTTGTCAACAT
>JAHJBZ010000003.1 GCA_018813295.1 Patescibacteria group bacterium
ATAAAAAATAAGTAATGCGATATCCTCAACTCCTGCCAGTGATGCTGTTAAAAAGAACATCACACCCATCATCAATTCCAAAAATGGGTATGTAAGCGCGATGTTTTCATCACAATATCTGCATTTGAATTTGTTTATCAAGTAGCTGGCAATCGGGATAAGATCCATGACCTTAAGATCCTTTGCGCATTTTGGGCACTTAGAACGCCCCCACAAAATTCCCGCCTCCTTTGCATGCAGACGATGAATAATAACGCTGGCAAAACTCCCGAAAGCGAGACCGATGATAAATATTAATGCGTAAATATAGAACATTAGTTGTTTCGTTATATCGTCGTTTCGTCACAACGTTATTAAATATACATTACTATAGGAATAATCATAGGTTCCCTTCCTAGTCTCTTCCTGATAAACCGCGATATATGCCTAGCAAGTTCATTCTTCAAATCCTTTAATCCGATCTTACGATTGTCTTGCGTGATCTGCTCAAAAGCTTTCTGCGCAACCTTTTTAGTTTCCTGCGCAATCTCCTGAGATTCTTTAACATAAACAAATCCTCGGGATATTATATCAGGCTCGGAAACAATACGTTTGGTTTCTGCATATGCCTGGAAAAGAATTAGTAAAACTCCATCAGTTGACATTATTTTACGATCCTGGATTACCCTTGAACCAATATCACCAAATCCTAGTCCATCAATTAAAATATCATTTGCAGGAATTTTTTGCTTGGATTTTCTGCACCCCTGTCTGCCTACCTCCAATATATCCCCATTATTTTGGAGCATTGCGATATGCATTCGTGGATCGGCAATTTTCTTTATCATTTCAACATGTCCCATTCTCATAAAAAGCTCTCCATGAATAGGTACATAGCATTTAGGCTTAATAAGTGAATACATCAACTTAATCTCCTCCTGGTGGGCATGACCTGATGTATGAATATCCATATCACCGCTTGTAATAACCTTTGCCCCCTGAGCCCATAAATTATTAATCACGTTTACAATAGCGAGTTCATTACCCGGGATAGGACTTGCAGAAATTACAACAGTATCTCCTTCTTTTATTTTTACACGCGCATGATCACCCATTGCCATACGTGTTAAAGCGCTTAAGGTTTCACCTTGAGCACCCGTTGTCAGAATTATCGTCTGACTAGGCGGAATTGAACTAACATGTGGCCCGATTTTTTTCACAAATCCTTTAGGGTATGTCGTATACCCCAAATCCTCAGCCAGTTTCATATTCTCAATCATAGAACGACCGGATAGGAACACTTTGCGATTATGTTTAACAGCAATATTACAAATCTGGTTTATACGTCCAATTAAAGAAGAGAAAGAAGCAATAATCAAACGCCCTTTTGTCTTTTCAATTATTTCTTCCAGATTATTTGCAATATCCAATTCCGATCTGCAAAAACCCGGTTTTGTAGCATTTGTACTATCTATCAGCAGTACATCTATTCCCTGACGGCCAATCTCCGCAATTCGTTGCATATTAGCCGGTTTATCAATGGCTGGAGAATGATCAAATTTAAAATCCCCGGTATGTACAATATTTCCTGCAGGCGATTTTACAAATATGCCCATACCATCCGGAATACTATGGTTAACACGGAAAAATCCTATTTCAAAAGCCCCTAATTTTAATTTACTAAACTCATCATATTCATGAATATGTGCACTTTTATCCAATGCAAATTCTCTCAAGCGGTTTTTAATTAAACCCGCAGTCAGCTTTGTTGCATAAAGCGGAGGATTGCCAAGTTGAGGCAATATATACTGGATAGCTCCAATATGATCCAAATGCCCATGGGTGAAAACAATACCTCTGATATTTCGTCTCCTTTCTTTTAAATAGGTAACATCAGGAACTATATAATCCACACCGAGCATTTCGGGTCCGGCAAAAGACATCCCACAATCAATAATGATAATATCCTGTCCATATTCAATAGCCATGATGTTTTTTCCAACCTCCTCTAAACCGCCAAGTGGAATGATTCGCATTTGTGCACCACCACGCTTTTTATGAAATTTGCCACCCATCTCATTTTGCTTGTTTGGGTGAGTGTTTGTTTTATGTTTTAAATGTTGTGGATCAGTTTTTGTTTTAATCCACGCCGATACATCTTTCATTTTATTAATTTTAAATACTAAATAGTTTAATCTAAAGGCAACTTATCACTTTTAACTTCAACTTTACTCAAGTATAGCATGTATGCGAAAAGATTGCAATCTGTTTTTCTGAGGTGTGTTAAATCTATGGCTTAAAAAAGCCAGATTATTAACATGCAAAAGTCTTAAGGATTAAGTCATAAAAGGTTCTTGGGATTTTATCCATCCATTTAAAACCCTACCACATTCTTCACTTAGTTCATTTATTTTTTTATATTCAGTTACAGAAAAATATTTTTGATCATAGCTGATCATTGTCTGACACTTAATTTCCTCCAAGGAGCATTCAGATCTATTGTAATAGTGTACACTCTCTTTTTTGCTTCTCTTTTTAAACCCCTCAGCGATATTTGAAATATATGAAATGGCAGCCCGTCTCAATTCTGATTTTAATCCAAATTCTTCACATCGAGGAAATTGAACAGTGAATTTATAAATTAATAAAGTTAATTGATAACCTTTTTGCCACGCAATAATATCTTTAAATGTTTCCATGTTTTCATTTGGTTAATGATTAAATTACAGCTGAATCCTTAAGACTTATGACTTAAGACTTATGACTTAAGACTACAAATTAGGTTTTTATACGGTATTGCAATGCTTCAGAAACATGACTCGCCTTAATCTCCTCGCTCTGTTCAAGATCCGCAATGGTTCGAGCTAATTTAATAGTCCTAAAATATGCACGCGCAGAAAGATCAAATTGTTCAATAGCTCGTTCCATCAAAGTTTGGCTCTGCTTATCGATAGGACATAACTTTTGTAATATCGCATTGTTCATCTCCGAATTCTTTTGAATTGAACTTTTTTTGAAACGTTTTCTTTGCATTGAAACCGCTTTCTCAATTCTCTTCCTAATCACCGCAGACGATTCCCCACACCCCTGCTTCATTAATTTTTCATGAGATACCGGCTGAATGTTAAGCTGAATATCAAATCTGTCTAGCAATGGTCCCGACAACTTTTTCCTATACCTTTCCACTTTCCATGCAGGACATGTACAGGTTTTATTAGTATTATTAGAATTAAAATATCCGCATGGGCAAGGATTCATCGCAGCAATCAGTATAAATTGAGCAGGATAAGTAATACTTCCCCTGGCCCGGGAAATTGTAATATACCGATCTTCCATAGGCTGTCTAAGCACTTCCAATACATAAGAAGGAAATTCAGCAATTTCATCCATAAACAAAACTCCTCTATGAGCTAGTGTGATTTCCCCAGGCCCTGGCACATTACCTCCTCCAACAATACTAATCGCTGAAGCCGTATGATGGACGGGACGGAAAGGACGCTCAGTTATCAAAGCCTGTGACCTGGAAAGAAGTCCCGCAACAGAATATATTTTTGTAACTTCCAACATTTCTTCATGGGACATTTGTGGGAGAATCCCCTGAAGCGCTTTTGCCATCAGCGTCTTCCCCGCCCCTGGGCTACCGTTCAAAAGAATATTATGGGCACCTGCAGCCGCAATCTCAAGCGCCCTCTTGGCTTGGCTCTGTCCCCTTACAATAGACATATCCACTTTGACAATCGATGAGCTTTTTTTGGAAGGCGGCTTAACAGATACAGGGCACATCTCATCCGAAAGATATTGAATCACTTCATTCAAAAATTCAACCGGAACAATTTTAATGCCTGGAATTAACACCCCCTCAGCAGCATTATCTTTTGAGAGAATAACCGTCTTGAATCCTTTTTGTTTAGCAAATTCAACACTAGCCAGCACACCATTCACCGCCCTAACTTGCCCGTTGAGTGCCAACTCACCAAGAAAAATTGTTTCCTGAAAATGATGCTCAGGAATTACCCCATCCAGCCGTATCGCACCAATTGCAATTGCCATATCATACCTCGACCCCATTTTTTTAAGTCAGCAGGTGCGAGATTTGCAGTAACGCGCCCCCTCGGGAACCTATACCCCGAATTTTTTACCGCATGTATAACTCTCTCACGTGATTCCTGAACAGCTGTATCAGGAAGACCCACAATGGAAAAACCAACTTTACCATGTGGCCTGTTATCAACTTCAATTTCAATTAAATAACCATCCAAGCCGGACAGCTCTACGCTATAAATCTTTGATGACATAACATTTATTCATTTAAATTATAAATTTTTTTAATTATTGTTAAATACAATGATCAATTAAATCCTCATATTCATCGTTCAAAAACATGTACGGCCAATCGTCCGGTAATCCATGTTTTTCCGGATTACGTTTGATGTACTCCCAATGGTTATCGAAATCATCGTCGTTACGGATGTAATGGTCGTGGTATGA
>JAHJBZ010000004.1 GCA_018813295.1 Patescibacteria group bacterium
AATAATTATGGAAATCAAAATACACGCTCATCATTTCAATTTAACTGACAGCCAAAAGGAAACTGTCACCAAAAAAGTGGAAAAGTTAACTCAATTTGCTGCCAGACTTTCTGATGAATCCAGTGAAATCAGAGTTAATCTTGGCTATGAAAAAGTCAGGCGCTCCGCTGAAGCCTATAAGTGTGAAATTACCCTTTTTGTTCCCCGTGATACCATGCGCGCAGAGGCTCGTAATGAATCGCTTGAAAATGCTGTAGATGAAGTTATTGAAAAAATAAAAGGGCAGATTGAGTATTATAAATCTAAAATTTCTCATTTAGATGAACGTAAATAAGCCATAAGCCGTAAGTCTTAAGTCATAAGCAAACTGATTTGCGGACAGCTTATCATAGCGATATGCCAAGAAAAAAAACAATATCATTGTCGGCGGTAGTCAGATACCTACTATATATATCTCCATTTGTTTTTCCGTTGTATCTGATTAAATTTCAGGTTTACGGAATTCCGTTTACCGTTCTTGAGGTTTTCATTTATGTCCTTTTTGCTCTTTGGCTTTTTGGGCTGGTTTTTAGGAAATTTCCTTTTAACTGGAAAGATCCTCTTTATTACTATTGGCTAGCTGTTTTTGCACTATTTTTAGGCTCTACAATAGGCATCCTAACAGCACCTCATTATATAGATCTGCCTAGTGGTGAAATTCTGGATTCCCAAAAAACTGCATTGGGCGTTTGGAAGGGCTGGGTGGTTGCTCCAATGCTTTATTTTGCAGTTTTAACTCAGTCATTTAAGCTGGCAGATGAGGTGAAAAAGCTTTCACATTTATTTATTTATTCCGGCGGATTAATTGGCCTTATCGCTTATGGAATGGTTGTTTTTGGGTACGGTCTTACATATGATTTTCGTCTAAGCGGGTTTTATGAATCAGCAAATTATTTGTCCCTTTATTTGGTTCCGCCATTACTTTTAAGTATTTATTTTTTCTTCAAAAGATCACATCTCTCCAAGATGCAGATTTACCTAAATCTTGCATCACTTCTTGTAATGGCTCATGCGCTTTATTTTACCCAGTCGTATGCGGCGATAATTGGAGTGTTCGGTTCCATTATTCTTTATGTTCTTTATTTAATGCTCAAAAAGAGCGTTCAGATCCGTAAAATAATTTTTGGCCTTTTTGTTTTAGCTATTACTTTTTCCGTTATTATCTTAACTCAAATCAACACCCCAAAATTCCAGCAGTTTTTGGATTGGGAAAATCGTTCCAGCACTTCTGTCCGTTTGGAAATATATGAGGTTGCATGGAGCCTTATTAACGAGGAGCCTTTAACCGGAATAGGTCCGGGATTGTTTCAGGCGGAATACCAAACTCGGGGCCGTGAGAATTTAGGTCGTATTCCCATGGAGTGGAATATACCTCATCCGCACAACATATTTTTTGCATTCTGGCTTAATGCGGGTTTACTAGGCCTTTTGTCCCTTTTTGCCTTCCTGATACTTTCTCATTTTAGATTCACTTATCCACTATTGGCATTATGGGGAATAGTAATTCATGGTTTTTTTGATACGCCTTTCTGGAAAAATGATTTGAGTATGATTTTTTGGCTCGTTCTTGGCTCCATTGTAATTTTACAAATGCATGAAACCCCTAAAAAGAGGAAGAAACCGATTCGAAAGATGCTGACTCCAAAGGTTTCACATAGAGTTAGGGGTTAAATTCCAAATCACAAATTCCAAATTCCAAACAAATTCCAATTTACAATATCCAAATTATAAACATGAACGGAAATAATGTTTTGGACATTGAAATTTGAGTATTGAGTATTGTTTGGGATTTGGTGCTTGGAAATTGGGATTTTATAATAAGATTATGCAATTAATACCTCTCAAATCACAAAAAATTGAATCAGGAGATAATTTGCTCCAAAGCTTTCTGAGCGCTCTAGAATCCGCGAATGAGTCAGTCGGCGAGGGTGATATTATTGTTATTGCTTCAAAAGTCCTTGCTTTTAGCCAAGGCAGGTTAGTCGAGTCTGCGGATATTAAGGAATTGGTGAAAAAGGAAGCTGATGTTATTCTGGATGAAGGTGAGATGGTGATTACTCTGAAAAATAAAATTCTTATTCCAAATGCCGGAATTGATAACTCAAATACGCCAGATGGTCAGGCTGTACTTTGGCCTGATGACCCTTTTGGTTCTGCGCGCGGGATACGTAAGGAGTTGATCGGTAAATTTAATTTAAAGAATCTTGGGGTTTTAATAACCGACTCCCACTGCCAGCCGCTCAGGGCCGGCACCACCGGTATTGCGATTGGCTGGGCCGGTTTTGAAGGTGTGCAGGACGAAATTGGTAAAAAAGATTTATTCGGCCGCCCAATGGTATACACCAAAATTGCAATTGCAGATGATCTGGCATCAGCGGCTAATCTTTTAATGGGGGAAACTGATGCTTCTATCCCATTTGTTATAGTCCGGGATTTAAATATCACCTTTACCGATAAGGAATTTTCGGAAGATGATTATTTTATTGGTCCGGAGGAGTGTATTTATAAGGGGTTTTATGGGAAAAAGCTTTGAAATTTTTAATTTTCAATTTTTCTCTAATGCTGTATCGTTATTTAGTCTTAATAAGTTAAGCTATGTATAAGATTGCCGTCCTTTCTTCCACTAACGGTACCAACTTTCAATCAATCCTTGATGCAAAGGCGCGAGGGGAGCTTGAGAATGTTGAAATTAGCTGTCTTATTACCAACAAGGCTGACTGCGGTGCCGCACAAAAGGCGCGTGATAATGGGATTAAAGTTTTTTATATAGATCCTCGTGAGATAAGTAAGGAGAAATTCGATGAATCGGTTATGGCTACTTTAGACTTTTTCCAAGTCGATTTAGTTGTACTTGGTGGTTATATGAAAATTATTGGTCCTGAATTGGTTGAAAAATATGAGAATCGAATAATCAATATCCACCCAAGTCTGCTTCCTAAGTTCGCTGGCGGAATGGATACCGATGTTCATCAGGCAGTGATTGATGCGGGTGAAAAGGAAACAGGAATGACAATACATGTTGTAACGGAAGAAGTTGATAGCGGTCCTGTTATTCTGCAAAAATCCGTTGAAGTAAGTCCGGATGACAGCGCTGAATCACTCAAGGAGAAGGTGCAGGCGCTGGAAAAGGAGTGGTATCCTAAAGTAATACAACAATTTGCGGATGGGGAAATTCAATTTTAAGTTTTAAAATTATAATTTGAAAATAAAATCACCTTTATTAAATTTTATTCCGGTTCTTTCTATTCCAATTGCAGTTTATCTGCCTCAAATTGGTAAGCTATTTTCACCTTATACCTCCTGGCTGCTCGGAGCGCTTCTTTTCTTCTCATTTTGTGGAATTAGTTTTGACGCATTAATTAAGGCTGTAAAAAAACCAATTAAACCTTTTTTTGTAAGCATAGTTATTCTTCTGGTTGCGCCGCTTGTTGTTTTTCCTATTATGGAAAGATTTTTTCCAATATATCTTCTTGGTGCATTGATTTTTATGCTGCTTCCTTCAGCTGTTTCTTCACCTGCGATTGCTTCCATCTACAATGGCAATGTGCCTTTTGCGACTGTAAATGCCGTTTTTTCAAATCTGTTAAGCCCCTTTACCATTCCGCTGTTCCTTGTTTTGTTTATAGGTGCGTCCGTTGAAATCAGTACAGCCGCAATGCTTTTACAATTACTCATAATAATAGTAATACCGTTTGTCTTAGGGTTAATTGCGAATAGTTACACGCCAAAATTTATTGAAAAAACAAAATCTTATTATCGTCCAATAAATCTATTCCTCCTGTTTCTGCTTTTCTTTGCAATTTTATCTCCGTATTCAAAAGAATTAGTCGGTAATTTATTAAACGGGCATTTGTGGTTGGCAGTATTTATAGTCCATTTGGTTTTATATTTCTTTTCAAAGCTGACTGTTTTACATGCGACTAGTAAATCTGAAAAAATAAGCATAGAATCAAATATGATGTTTTTGAATATTGGTCTTGCAGTTGTGATAGTGCAAAATTACTTTGGTCCAACGGAAATGCTGTTTATAATTTTCTGTGAAATTTTCTGGGTGGTACTCGTTGGACTATTTAAATTTATTAAATGACAAATTGGAAAGATTTTAAGCGTCGGAATTTATGGCAGCATCCTATTTGGGAGGGGCTTAAAAAATCCGCTGGGCGAAAAACCTGGCAACTTGAAGTCGAAGGGGCTTCTGCATTAGTGGTGCAATATGAAATGCCGTTTGGATTAAATTGGCTCGAGGTTCCTCGTGGTCCGCTTTTTGAAAATGAGAAAAGTTTGTCTGAAATAATGAAAAAGATTGAGGAGCTTGGAAAGAATGAGCAGTCAGTTTTTATTCGAATGTCACCTTATCAGCAATTTAAAATTCAAGATTCAAGATTTAAAATTGCTAAAAAAGACTATCATCCGGAAACTTCGCTAATTATGGATTTAACCAGGTCGGAGGAAGATATTCTTGCTGAGATGAAGCAGAAGGGGCGTTACAATATTAAGGTTGCGGAAAGGCATAATGTAACCGTCAGTCCAAGTGATGATATGGATGCTTTTTATAATGTATTACAAACTACAGCAAATAGAGATGGCTTTGGTGTACATCCAAAATCCTATTATAAAAACATGCTTGATTCCCTTGGCGATCACGCTCAATTATTACTCGCAGAATACGAGGGGCGAGTTATTGCTGGTGGGATTTTTGTTTATCTAGATGTGTGGGGGATTTATTATTATGGAGCTTCCGAATATAATTATCGTAATGTGATGGCTTCTTACCTCGTTCAGTGGACGGCTATGAAAGAGGCTAAAAAAAGAGGATGTAAGTATTACGACTTCCTCGGCATCGCACCAGAAGGCGCTACCAATCATCCATGGTTAGGTGTTACCAGTTTTAAAAAGAAGTTTGGCGGAGAAGTTGTGAATTACCCAAAAGCAAAGGAGATGATTTTACGTCCTTTTTGGTATTGGGTTTATAGAATTGTTAAACGTGGTTAGCCAGTAGCTCGTTTTTCCTCGGGGATTAATTCAGTCATTAAGCTTCTTACCACTGAAACTGCGTCTTTTTTTGATTGTATTGCTTCATTTAATATCCTATTTGCTCTAGGAATATTTTTTCGATCTATGGCAAAATTTGTCATTCCTGCTTCTTCTACTGCGCCTAAGACTCCTCTTGGGTAACTTCTGTCTTTTCTGTCGCCAGGCTGGTCTGATGCGGTGTGTACAAATTCGCCAAGTGTTTCCGGTTTTAGATATGTCATAATTTTGAGGGTTAAATTATCATACTATTATACATTTTTTAACCTCGATTGTCAACTTCTATGTGTAAGAAGTGGTATAATAAAATCGTCAGTTAACCACAATACTATGAATAAGATTACAGTCTCCACACCAACGCGCAATGTAATGATGAATATTACGGATGATGTTCGTAGTACAGTCAAAAATATGGATATAAAAGATGGAGTTATCACAATCTATTGCCCACATACCACAGCTGGTATTTGTATTAACGAAAGTGATGATCCAGCGGTACAGCGAGATATTATGAAGCGCCTGAACGATCTTGTTCCACTTGATTTAGTTTATGATCATGCTGAAGGGAATTCCGATGCACATATAAAATCCACCGTGGTCGGTTCATCCGTTCAGGTGTTTGTTGAAAAAGGAGAACTGCAACTTGGTCAGTGGCAGACCATTTATTTTTGTGAGTTTGATGGGCCGAGGGAGAGGGAGATTTGGGTTAAATAATTGTCTGAACCGCTGATTTGCACTGATTTTTCGGATTACGCTGATTTTGATTACACAGATTGATGTTGGTTTAATGTTATGTATATTAAATAATCAGTGAAATCACAATCAGTGAAATCATTTTAATCCGATAAATCAGCGGTTCAGACAATTACGGCCGTATTCTACTAATTAACCTTGGAAAAGGAATTGTTTCCCTGATATGCTTTATTCCACAAATCCATCCGGTAATTCTCTCAAGTCCATATCCGAATCCACTGTGAGGGACGGAGCCGTATTTTCGTAAATCCAGATACCACTCAAATACTTTTGGATCGAGATTGTGTTCTTTGATGCGTTTTATTAAAACATCGTAGTCATCTTCACGCTGTGAGCCTCCAATTATCTCTCCATAACCCTCCGGTGCCAGTAAATCGACACAAAGTGCTCGTGATTCGTCTTCCTGGTCGCGTTTCATGTAAAAAGCCTTCACTTCGGCTGGGTATTTTTCTACAAAAATTGGTTTGTCGTATTTTTCTGTAAGCATTGTTTCATCATCACCTCCTAAATCGTGATTTTCCTGAATGTCGGATCCCATTTCACGTAATTCCTTCACAACTTCGGCATGAGTTTTGCGAATAAATGGTGCCTCGATCTTTTTTAGAGGCTCAGTATCACGTTCCAGTATATTCAGTTCCTTTTGGTTTAGCTCAAGAACCTTTTTGACGATGTGACACATGAGTCCTTCCTGGATTTTTATATTTTCATCATGTTCCACGAATGCTGCTTCAGCATCCATCATCCAAAATTCAGTTAAATGCCTTCTTGTCTTACTTTTTTCAGCACGGAATACCGGGCCGAAATCAAAAACGCGTCCGTGGCTCATAATTGCAGCTTCCAAATACAGCTGTCCTGATTGTGAAAGATAACCTTTACCTTCGTCAAAATACTCAATTTCAAATAACTCCGTTGTTCCTTCGCAGGCATTTGGAGTGAGGATAGGGGAGTCGATTTTAATAAATCCCTCGTTATTCAGATATTCATAAGTTGCGTTGATTATCGTATTTCTCACTCGCTGAATTGCCCATTGTTTACCTGAGCGGAGCCACAGGTGCCTGTTGTCCAACAAAAAGTCAGGGCCGTGCTCCTTCTTGCTGATCGGATATTCATCTGCCGGAATTTGCAATGCCTCAACTTCTTTTACCTGCAGTTCAAAAACATCATCAAACTTTGGGTGGGCGGTAATGGTGCCAGTAACTTTAACGGAAGATTCCATAGTCAATTTTTCCGATTCTTCCATAGCTTTTTCACCCGATTCCTGCGGGGTTACAACGCCTTGCATAAAACCTGTACCATCACGGAGTTGAAGGAAATAGATCTTTCCACTTCCACGTCTGTTATACATCCAGCCCTGGATTGTTACTTCTTTATCAACGTGATTTTTGGCGTCTCCAATTGTGATTATCATAATTACTGATTAAGGATTAACGTGGATAAGTTTAGCGGTTTTTGGTATGGGTGGCAAATACTTGATTATATT